>JBAXMA010000126.1:0-8141 GCA_037134535.1 bacterium | reverse complement strand
GTACGGGAGATTGTCGAAGAGATCGGAGGTGGTACGGCCGATGGAAAGAAGTTTAAGGCGGTTCAGATCGGCGGGCCCTCCGGTGGGTGTATTCCTGCGTCACTGGCGGACGCACCGGTGGATTACGAGGCGCTGGAAGCGGCCGGGGCCATTATGGGTTCGGGCGGTATGGTTGTCCTTGATGAAACCGACTGCATGGTTGATATCGCCCGCTACTTCATGACTTTTACACAGAGGGAGTCGTGCGGGAAGTGCACACATTGCCGGATCGGGACCAAGCGTATGCTTGAGATCCTTGACCGGATGTGTGATGGCCGTGGAGAACAGGGCGATATCGAGCGGCTTGAGCATCTCGCAAAAACAACGCGATCGGGCAGTTTGTGCGGATTGGGAAGAACGGCCCCTAATCCGGTGCTTTCGGGGATACGTCACTTCAGGGAAGAATACGAGGCGCATCTGCATGGAAGGTGCAAGTCGCTGAAGTGCCGGTCGCTCATTTCGTATTACATCAATCAGGATTGTATTGGCTGTACGCGTTGCGCACAGGCATGTCCGGTTGATGCCATTTCTCCTGTGCCGTATGAGCGTCACGAGATCCAGCAGGACAAGTGCACAAAGTGCGACACTTGCCGGCAGGTGTGTCCGTCCAATGCGGTGAAGATCGGGAACGTGCGGAAGGAAGCAGTGGGCGAGGACAGTGACCGAACATGAGCATGCAGTAAGTTGAAGCGGCGAGTCTGACAGTAGTGCGTTCTCGCCATGTAGGAAGCCAGCTTGCTGGCGATGCAACTGGAGAGAAGTGTGCAGTGCTGGATCGCACGCAAGCGCGCTTCCTACATGGTGCATGAGATGAAAGTGAGTTACTCGATGAAGCTGGTAATTAACGGCCGGAATGTGGTTGTCGAGAACGGCGCGACAGTGCTCGATGCGGCACGGAGCATTGGAGTCAAGGTGCCGACGATGTGCCATCTTGATGGCTATCCGCATTTTACCTCGTGCATGATCTGCGTTGTAAAGGATCACGCCTCCGGTCGACTGCTGCCGTCCTGCAGTGCGCCCGCTGCTGATGGAATGGTCATTGAGACCGACAGCGAAGAGGTTCATCACGCAAGAAGGAGCGCACTGGACCTGCTGTTGAGCGAACACGTCGGCGATTGCGAGGCACCGTGCCGGATCACTTGTCCTGCTCATATGAATATTCCTTTGATGATCCGCCAGATCGCAGCCGGGAAGATGAGGGATGCAATTGAGACGGTAAAGGAAGACATAGCTTTGCCGGCAGTGCTTGGCAGGATTTGTCCGGCACCATGCGAAAAGGCCTGTCGCCGGTCGCGGTTCGACTCCTCTCTGGCGATCTGTCTCCTCAAGCGTTTTGCAGCTGATATTGATCTTTCAGGCAAGTCGGTCTATGAGCCAGTCCGAAAGCCGTCGTCCGGAAAGAAAGTGGCAATTGTCGGCGCCGGTCCGGCAGGTCTTGCTGCTGCGTATTATCTGGCGCTGGCAGGGCATGATTGCATGATTCTTGACGATCGCGACGAACCGGGCGGTCAGCTCAGGTATGGAGTGCCCGATAACATTCTTCCGCGTGAAGTGCTGGCAAAGGAAGTAGAGACCATCAGGCACCTGGGCGTGGTATTCCGGATGAATACGCGAGTCGGTCGTGATATGGATATGGCGCAGTTGGATAGGGATTATGACGCGATTGTGCTGGCGCCTGGTAAACTTGACACGGCCCCGGCGGTTCTATGGGGTGTTGAGCTGAGTGAAACAGGCATAAAGGCTGATCCTCACAGTTTAAAGACATCTGCCTTGAAAGTATTTGCCGGCGGAGAAGCAGTGCGGCATGGTCACATGGCGGTGCGATCCGTCGGCCACGGGAAGATCATTGCCTGTGCGGTTGACCAGTACCTGACTGGCAAGAACGTTACCGGCCCAATGCGGAGATTTGACTCGCGGATAGGTAAACTGCTGGAAGGCGAAATCCTTGAGTTTATGAAGGAGGCCGATCCGTCAGCGGGTGTTGATCCTGTTGGCGGTGCCGCAGGCGGATTCTCGGCTGACGACGCTGTAAGGGAAAGCCGGAGATGCATGCACTGTGACTGTCGGAAGGCTGACAATTGCAGACTGCGTGATCTCGCTGATGAATACAGCGCAAACCAGCGACGTTTCAATATTGAAGGCCGGCGAAGTTTTGAACGCATAGTGACTCACGCCACTGTGGTGTACGAACCTGGCAAGTGCACGAAGTGCGGCATTTGCGTGAGAATTACCGAGCGGGCCAAAGAGACACTTGGCCTCACGTTCATGGGCCGCGGGTTCGAAGCATTTGTGGGTGTGCCGTTCAATTCATCGCTGGGTGCTGGTCTGAAGAGCACTGCCGCAGAATGCGTAGAGCAGTGTCCTACCGGCGCACTGGCATTTAAGGACTAAGATGAAGATTGTTCAAATCATTCCAGGTGTTGGTGACACGTTCTACTGTCAGAACTGCATGCGCGACAAGGAGGTCCTGCGCGAACTCCGGTCACGCAGGCACGATGTGGTGCTTGCACCCATGTACCTGCCGGTGTTTTCGGAGGGCGAGGATATCGGCACCATTGCCCCTGTTTTCTATGGAGCGGTCGGAGTGTATCTTTCGCAGTACTTTTCAGGGATTGCCAATTCACCGAAATGGCTGAAGCGCATGATCGACTCTCGCAGGCTGCTTGGTTGGATAGCAAAGAAGGGCGGTACGACCAGCGCACGTGGACTGGAAGGCATGACGCTGTCGGTCCTGCACGGCGAGAACGGCGGCCAGAAAGTGGAACTGGACCGCCTGGTCTCATGGTTGATTCAGGAGGGTAAGCCTGACGTGGTTCATCTTTCAAATGCGCTCCTGATCGGATTGGCAGGAGAGATCAAACGCAGGCTGAACGTGCCCGTGGTCTGCGCACTGCAGGATGAGGATTCATGGATTGATTCCATGGAACCGGCTGCCAGCCGGAAGGCATGGGACGTGATAGCGGAAAAGTCTGCTGATATTTGCGCCTTTGTTCCTGTGAGTGAATACTACAGCAAGTTGATGCAGGCGCGCCTGCGGCTCGGACCTGAGAAGTTCCATGTTGTGCCAATTGGAATCAATACTACCGGATATGGCGAGGCGCTGCTTGCGGCTGACAGGCCCACGATCGGATACCTGTCGAAAATGGCCGAGTCACTCGGTCTGGAGGTACTGGTTGATGCGTTCATAATGCTCAAGACAAATACCCGGTTGAAGAATCTCAGGCTCAAGGTGATGGGCGGGCAGACGCCTGAGGATAAATCGTTTCTCAAACGCCTGACCAGAAAGCTGCGATCCGGGAACATGCTGGACGACGTGGAATTCTGCACCAGCTTCGACCGGAACAGTCGCATAGCATTCTTGAAGTCTCTTTCCGTCATGTCGGTACCGATGCCGCATCCCGAGGCGTTCGGAATGTTCATTCTTGAAGCTATGGCCAGCGGTGTGCCGGTCGTGCAACCACGAATTGGAGCATTCCCGGAGCTTGTTGAAGGCACCGGCGGGGGATTATGCTATGAGCCGAACAATGCGTCGGCGCTCGCGGGTGCGCTCGAAGAGGTCTTGCTGGATACCGGGCGTTCGACGAGAATGGCGCAGGCTGGGCGGAAGGCTGTCATGGAACAGTTCAGTGTTAGTAGAATGGCTGACAGCTTGTTGGAAATTTACGGGAAGTGTGTGTAGCAGCTGATCGATTAGAGGCTTCATAGAAGGGCGTAGCTTGTTACGCCCGCATGAATAGTTACGGAATAGTTGTAGTCCGAGGGGATCGGGATGATTGCAAGAGCTTTTATATTTGTCCTTATTGCAGCAGCCGGTGGCGGATATTGCAACGCAATTGCCGCAGAAACCAATGCTGTATTCTCCTGGCCGATCTATCACGGTGATGCCGCATTATCAGGAGTGGCTGGCACAGCGCTTCCTGACAAGCTGATGGTGTTGTGGCGTCATAAGGTTGGTGCCGGGGTGTCCGTTTCGCCGGTCATGGGCGGCAACATGATCTTCTTCGTCGCTGAGAACGGATATTTGTCTGTGCTGACACCGCAGGGGAAGAAGATATGGTCGATGGGAATCGAGAAGGATTCCGTGTCGGGTGAGGCAAAGAACGATCGGGCCCGGAAGTTTGTGACGCCGCCGCTTTTCATTCGCGATACTGTTGTGACGGGATCAGATGACGGTTGGTTGTGTGCCATGGAAGCGACCACCGGGAAGACCCGCTGGCGATACAAAGTTGGCCAGAGCATTAATGGCACTGCAAACTGGGTTGAGCAGGCGGGCGATAGAGCCTGCGGCATTGTTGTCATGTCGCAATGGGACGGCATAGTTCATTGTATCGACCTGGCGTCAGGTAAAGCGCGCTGGACTTCGCCGGAGGTGGCTGAATGTGATGGCTCGCCCGGAGTGGGAAGCGACTTTGTTGTCTTCGGAAGCTGCGATATGGCCCTGCATATGCTCTCCTCATCAAAAGGCGAGGTGCTGGGTTCAGTGGCATTGGGTGACGAAGGCCAGGTGGCTGGCGGTGTGGCCGTGAGCGGCGGTCTGGCATTTGCCGGCACCTACAACGGGACAGTTGCCTGCTCTGACGTGCGGAAGAAGACTATTGTGTGGACGAATAAGGTTGCGAAGGCGGAAGCCTTTGCGACTCCTGCGGTGACAACGGACCGGGTTGTTGCCGGTTCAAATGATGGCTTTGTCTACTGTCTGGACAGGCGCGACGGGAAAATAGTGTGGAGTTTTAATGCCGGTGACACTGTTCTGTCACCAGTGGTTGCAGGGGACAAGATTGTCGTTTCATCGGGTGGTACGCTGTACATTCTGAAACTGCAGGATGGCAGCAAGGTCTGGTCAGTCAAGGCAGGGGACCACATTTCTTCGCCTGCTGTAGCGGATGGCAAGGTGGTTATCGGGACCGATGATGGATTTGTCATAATGTACGGGGCCGCCCCGGTGATAAAGTGAATCATCAGTTACCTGTCCGGGCAAACCACTGCCCTGTCAATGAATAGGTCTTGAGTAGTCTGGCAATGATCTGGTACATGGCCTTTATGACGCGGGAGGCGTTGGATTGTATTACATTTAGCCTCTGTTGTATCCCTAACCGGAGTGAAGCATGTCCATGCTGGTTCTTGAAGATGTAAGCAAGATCTATCCAGGAGCCACAGATCATGGCCTGCAGGTCTTGAAGGATGTCAATCTCAGGGTTGAGGTCGGCCAGTCCGTGGCCATTGTGGGACCTTCCGGCTCAGGTAAGAGCACACTTCTCAATATTATCGGGACGCTTGATCTGCCAACATCCGGCAAAGTGATGCTGGATGGGCAGGATATTCTGGTATTGAATGAGAAGGAGAAGGCAGAGCTCAGGAACCGGAAGGTGGGTTTTGTCTTCCAGATGCATCATCTGTTGCCGCAGTGCACTGTGCTCGAGAACGTGCTTGTGCCTGCGTTGGTCAATAGAGACGCCGGCGATGCTGAAAAGAGGGCCCGTGATCTGCTTGAAGAGGTTGGCCTTTCAGGACGGCTCGATCACCGGCCTGGCCGTCTGTCCGGCGGTGAGCAGCAGCGGGTTGCTGTTGTCAGGGCAATGATCAATAGTCCAACACTCCTGATAGCTGACGAGCCCACCGGTTCACTGGACCGGACCGGGGCTGGAAAGCTTGCTGACCTTCTCGTGAGAATGAACAAGCAGCACGGCATAACCCTGATTCTGGTCACTCATTCCATGGCTCTGGCCGGACGCATGGATCTGGCCTGCGAGCTGTGCGACGGATCATTGAGAAGCGTGGTGCCGCACGCAGAAAGGGAAGAAGGCTTATGAAAATTCTGATTGCTGATGATGATCAGCTCATGGTCAAGGCGCTCCGCGAAATGCTTGGGAATTGGGGATATGAGGTAATAGTCAGAAGTGACGGCACGACTGCATGGGAACTGCTTCAGGAAAAGGATGCACCTGCTCTGGCGCTAGTAGACCGGTTAATGCCCGGAATAGACGGCACAGAGTTGTGCAGTCGTGTTCGCGCGAATGAGGCAACAAGAGGCATTTACATGATTCTTCTTACCGGGCTTGGAAGCTCTCGCGATATAGTTAAGGGTTTGGAATCAGGAGCCGATGATTACGTGGTAAAACCTTTTGAAGAAGAGGAACTGCGGGTGCGAATTGCCGTCGGGGTACGCATAGTAAATTTGCAGAGAGAACTGGTCCGACGTCTCCATGAACTGGAAGAGGCCGCGGAAAACATCAACCAGCTTCAGGGACTTCTGCCCATATGTACCAGCTGCAAGAAGATTCGTGATTCGAAGAAGTACTGGCACCGGATCGAAGACTACATTAGCAAGCATGCTGGCGTGAAGTTTACGCACGGCTACTGTCCGGAATGCCATGAGAGGGTCATGAAAGAGATAGTATGACTGGTTTCCGGCTGAGCATTCGAAGTGCGGTGTTCTACTGGCGTGCGCATCTGGGCGTGATGGTCGGCACTGCAATTGCAGGCACGGTCCTCGTCGGTGCAATGCTGGTCGGCGACTCGGTCAAGTACAGCCTGTGTCAGTCTGCACTGCTCCGTCTGGGAACTATCCATCACGCCATGATTGCGCAGGGTCGGTTCTTACCGCAGGACCTTGCTGAGCGGATAGAAAAAGAAACAGGGGCCGCTACAGCTCCGGTTTTGCTTTTGCGCGGGATTGCCATGACGCAGGGCGATACCGGCGGAGAGGCCAGGCAGATAAACAATGTTCAGGTGATCGGCATTGACCCGCGTTTTGCAGGTTTTGGCGACGGGACAGGTGCACTGTCCGGGCATGACGAGATTGCAGTAAACGAGAAGCTTGCCGCTATTCTGAACCTGAAGGTTGGGGACAATCTCTCCATTCGTATAGGCAAACCCTCCCTGTTTCCCAAAGATGCACCGCTGTCGATGCGGGGTGGTGACGACACGAGCCGTGGGACTTTCACCATCACAAAGATCATGACCGATGCGGAGCTGGGCCGGTTCAGTCTGGCAGCCGGCCAGATTGTTCCCTTTAACGTGTTTGTGAACCTTAAATGGTTGCAGGAGGCCGCAGGTGTTCAGGATAGAGTCAACCTTCTGCTTGCCGGGAGGGGAAAAGCCGGGTCGTCAGCGGCATTCAGCGATGCAGTCAGAAAGGTGTGGCGAATAGATGATGCCGGTCTTTCCCTGAGGACGATTGCGGGGCAGGGCACGGTCCAGCTTGAGAGCGAACGGATATTTATGGATCCGGGCGTTTCTGAGGCTGCGCTGAATGATCGACCTGATGGTCATGCCGTCGGCGCGCTTACCTACCTGGTCAATTCCATATCCAGAGACAGCAACGGCAAAATCTTGAGCACTCCGTACTCTTTCATGTTAGCGCTCTCGCCCTCGATAAACCGCTCGCTGGGATTTGTTCCACCGGGCATGTCTGATGATGAAATCATTCTGAATCGCTGGTTGGCGGATTGTCTATCTGCCTGTACTGGCGAGATCGTCAGGGTTGCATACTATGAACTTACGGCAGCCAATGAGTTTGTCGAGAAGAGCAGAGCATTCAAGGTTCGTGACATTCTTGAAATGGATGCAATTGCGGCTGAACGGGATCTTAGTCCGAAATTCCCGGGCCTGACCGATGTGGAACGGTGTGCGGAATGGGACATCGGCATGCCGCTCGAGAAGGATAAAGTCGCGGACAAAGCTAACGAGGCCTATTGGAATACATATCGCGCAACTCCGAAGGCTTTCATAACATTGAAGGCGGGGCAGAAGATGTGGGCCAACCGTTTTGGCAACTTGTCCGGCGTCAGATATCAGGACGGGACTTCCGGCAGTGCTGTGATTGCAGCGGAGTTGATGCGGAAGCTTGATCCTGCTGCCGCCGGATTGGTGTTCAGTCCGGTCCGGGATCTGGCATTGAAAGCCGTCAGCGAGGCTATGGACTTTGGACAGTTGTTCCTCGGGATGAGTTCTTTCCTTATCGTGGCTGGACTGATGCTGACTGGCCTGCTGTTTGCATTCGGAATTCAGCAGCGTGCGGCTGAAGTTGGAGTTCTCCTTGCCGTCGGGTACCGTCCGGGCCATGTCCGTCGCCTCTTAATTCAGGAAGGATGCCTGACGGC
>JBAXMA010000125.1:0-8159 GCA_037134535.1 bacterium | reverse complement strand
AATCGCGGCTCACCGGGACGGTTCGCCCTACCAAAGAGTCTGTTCTTTGCATGGTGCGGCTCAGCCGGAGGCTTCGCCCCATAGCTATCAAGCTAAGGACTCCCACGGCGCACGTTCGCTAACTTATCCATCGTTCTCGTCCTCGTCCCTCGTCCTCGAATTGGCATTTGTTTCGAGGACGAGGACGACGACGAGTACGATCATGGAAATACCTTAGCTTGATAGCTATAGGGCTGCCTGTCTGCCTCTGGAGGAAACCGTCCCGGTGAGCCGCGATTACGTTGGTTGCACCCAATCGCCGATGCGCCCCGAGTACGAGTACGAACCCTTTCAGTTCATCACACTCTCCATACCCTGTATAAACATAAGGCTTTTAGCCGCATGGGCAGTGCGCAATGTGTTCACCTGTACTCAAAATGAACAGGGTTGTTTGCAGGGTTTTGTCGCGACATTGTTACTGTCTTGAACTTTCGCAATCTGTTTGAACAGCCGGTCCGCTGACTTCCGGAACGTTTCTGCGGGTTGAGGAAAAACTGCCGTAAAGCGCTGCCAGCAGCCAGATATATGCGTGTTTTTATGGCCTTATCCTGATTTGCGGCGTCCCGCGCGCTGACCCCGGAACTACCCCTTTCCACTATCGCTTGCGAGTTAAGAGCCGGACTTGGCACGTGAGTTGCATTATGAGCTGCAACCAACTCATAGGGAGATGCAGATGTTTACTAAGAGCAGTCAGTTAAAAGAAATTCTCGCAGGAACAGCGGTTCTGCTGATCGTGTCAACTGGCGCCGTAGCCGAAATACCTCTTCGTACATCACTTTGGAGCAATAACGGAAGTATGAGCATCAAGCCCCGTCAGGATACCGCAATCGCCCGGCCGGTGACAATGCCGGCACGTGACTCCTGGAATGAAGTGGTTGTCATGACAAGGCCGGCCCCGGCCGATGTCTGCCGGCAGATCAAGGATCGTGTTGCCTACGCCTCTGATGTCAGGGCGGAGGACGAGTGGAGATCTGGACAGGATACTTATGCCAGGGGCAGTGGTGACTGTGAGGATATCGCGGCATCCGTCAAGGACCTCTGCGCAGAGAAGGGGATCAAGACCGAGATGTATATCATTGAGTCGAAGGCTGACAGGAAATCCCATGTTGTGGTGATCGGTATCGATGGCGCCGATATGTGGATGTCGAGCAATGGCTCATTCCAGCGTATAGCCTCGCTGAACGATGCCAGGGAACGGATCTCGCGGGAGTTCGGGTGGTGGTACGATCAGGTGGTGATGACCAAAGTGACATCACAGGACTCATACAGGTCGCCGGCGGTGGCGTCGAGAAACTGATGCCGGTGAGAAGCTGATTGAATTAAGACGGGAGGTGTGGAGATGAGAAGGTGGGAGACGAGAACTGATGGTGAAGTGCGTCGGGTTGGTCTGCATGGACAGTGGTATGCATGTGCCGGCCGGCCGCTTGCAGGAGCAAGCCCGGTTGGTGTGAATGCCGGCCGGCGTGAATACGTACTCAAAGGATCGAAGACGCGCTCATTCGTCAGGTCGTCGGAGATTATCGCAATGCTGGTGATGATGTGTCGGCGGAAATTCAATTGAAGGGCGGTTGCTATGAGCGGAAAAGTACTTGTGGTGGATGACGACGAGAGGATCACCGATACGCTGTCACTGGTTCTTGAGAAGCGTCTCGGCTGTGAAATGCTTGTTGTCAATAATGCAACGGACGCGGTGGATGCTGCATGCAGCTTCAAGCCCGATCTTATTATTCTGGACATGTTCATGCCGGATCTGGACGGCGGGACGCTTTCCAGGGATCTCAAGTTAAATAGCATGACCAGCCATGTTCCGGTACTGCTGTTTACCAGTGTTGCATCGAGTGATGACGTGGCTATCTACAACAGGGATGGTCATCAGCCGGCGATGGTTTCAAAGGCAGCGCCGCTGGGTGAATTCCTCACAGCTGTCAGGCTATCGCTTGGCGTCTGTGCTTAGTTATGAGGTGCATATGAAGCGGATTATGATGGTTGAGGATAACAGGCAGCTTTGCGATGCGTATTCCATGGCGCTTGCCAAGGTGCTTAAAGGTTGTGCCGTTGAGATCGCCTTTGATGGCGCTCTGGCTGCCGCCCTGATGGAGCACAAGGAGTATGATCTGATTATTACTGACATGAATATGCCGGTGCTTGATGGCCGCGGACTCTATCTGAGGGCACAGGAAATCTGTGCAAGAGAAGCCCGCGAAATGCCGCCGTTCATATTCTGCTCAGGCGTGAAGAGCGCACTGGATGGCGTGACGGAATTCTGCCGGGATACGGCCAACAGCCGGATGCTGAAGCCATTCCGGCTTGCAGAACTAGTCGCGGCAGTGAAGAAGACCCTTTCAGAGAGGGAATGCATGGCCTGTGTGCCGTAATATTTGTCGGGCCTCGGGGCTCTTTGCCTCACGCATTCTCCAGCAACTGGTCGAGGAGGCTTTCAAACTCAAGTATATCGAACGTTTCCTTGTCGACGAATGCCGTGGCGCGACCGGCAAGCTTCTCCATTTCTTCAGTGGAGAGCGGGAAACCGGAAATGATTATTATCGGCACAAGGGCCATGCGAGGATCCTTTTCGATGCTTGCAAATACGTCCCAGCCGGTGATGCCAGGCATATGCAGATCAAGAATGATGGCATCGAATCGCTCCGAATTGCGCAATGCAATCAATGCTTCTTTTCCGTCGTTGGCGATCTCGACGGAAGCATTGTGACGCGCTGCGATTTTGCTTATCACCGCTCCTACGTGCTCGTCATCATCCACAATCAGCACTTTGCGTGCTCCAGCCATGTTCAGTCCTCCATCGCCTTCTTCAGTTCTTCAAACCGATTCACCAGCTCCGGCATCAGTTTTCTCAGAGTGGCAGAATTCCCTGTTTTTCCGGCCATTTCCATCTCGGCGGCAATGGTGCTCAGCGCACTGCCGTTTACATTGGCTGATGCCCCTTTTATTTTGTGCGCCTGCTCTCCGGCCGCTTCAGGTTGGCCGCCATCAACTGAGACTTTGAGAGTGGCGATCTGTTTTGGCATATCTTTGAGAAATGTCGTGGCGATCAGGGCCGCAAGCGTCTCATCACCCATGAGCCTGGTAAGGAAGGCAGGGCGGTCGAAGGTGAGGGACGTGGCTGCCTTTGTAGTTCCCTTTTGAGAATGACTGGAAGACCTTGACTGTGCTTCTCCAGTCGCCCTGTTCTTCGTTGCGTGTTCCATGTTATTCCTTCCGCCTTTCATGTCGCCATCATCTGTCTTCCCGCTTACCCACTTCTGCAATATGTCCGCGACTGCCGCGGGAGCAATCGGTTTGGTTACGTGGTCATCCATTCCCGCATCCAGGCATATCTGCCTTGCCATTTCTGATGCATGAGCTGTCATGGCGATTATGGGGGTGGCGGTGGCATTGATCTGGTGGATGAATGCCTGGCCTTTCAATATTCCAGGAGCGGAAGGGTTTGACTGGTCGGCCGCAATGTAGTCTTTACTGCCCCAGCTCCGGATGAGCTTCGTTGCTTCAAGTCCATCCATCACCGGCATCTGGATGTCCATAAACACCAGGTCGTAAGTGTTCCTGGTGAGCGCTTCCACAGCTGATTTGCCGTTGCCGGCCACGTCGATAGAGCAGCCCAGTTTGCCAAGGATTCCCATTGCAACCTGCTGATTGACGTTGTCATCCTCCGCCAGCAGGATGCGAATTTCGCGTTCGCCTGGATCGGTCATGCGGCGACGGACGCGCTTTGGATTCAAAGGTGCTGATTCCTTTGCGGTAACGGTATCAAGCGAGGATTCCGGGCTTGTGAACACCGCTGTGAACCAGAACATTGAACCCCTGCCTGCCTCTGTCTCAACACCTATCTTGCCGCCCATCATCTCAGCCAGTCGCTTGGAGATGGTCAGTCCAAGCCCCGTGCCGCCGTAATTACGCGTGGTCGATGCATCCAGCTGCTGGAACGTATTGAAAAGAAGCCCCTTCTTTTCATCGGGAATGCCGATGCCAGTGTCCCGCACCTCAAAACGGAGGGTGATGGGAGGAGAGGGTTGAGGGTTGAGACCTGAAACCTGAGTTTCGGAGTCGGAGAAGGAGGTCAGAGGTCCGGGGTCCGGGGTCAGAGGTCGGGAATTGGAAGAGTCGTTCTCCTGCTGACTTCTGACCTCTTCCACTTTCACATCAATCGATACTTTTCCACTAGCTGTGAATTTGACGGCGTTTCCGCCAAGATTCAGCAGAATCTGGCGCAAGCGGCCGGGATCACCATTGAGGCCGGCAGGCACTTCAGGGGCGACGTGGTGGACCAGTAACAGGCCTTTCTCCCTGGCTCGCAGCGACAGCAGGTCAATGACGCTCGTGATCACAGCGCGGGGCTCAAAATTAATCTTCTCCAGATCCAGTTTATCGGCCTCGATTTTTGAGAAATCCAGTATGTCGTTGATGACGGACAGCAGAGCTTCGCCGCTGGCCTTGATAATCTCCGCATAGTGTTGCTGCTCAGGGAGGAGGACAGTGTCGAGAAGCAGACCCGTCATGCCGATGACGCCGTTCATCGGGGTCCTGATTTCATGGCTCATGTTTGCCAGGAACTGGCTCTTGGCCACATTGGCGGCCGCCGCTTGTACAGCCATTTCGTTGGCATTGGCCGTGGCGCGTTCCAGTTGGCGATTCGTCTCCATCAGTTCAAACTCTGCCTGCTTGTGCACAGTAATGTCCTGGATGGCGCCTGAGATGCTTATTGTCCTGCCATTCTCTCTGTTTGCTTTCCCATTTGTGCGTACCCAGCGGTGATTGCCTTTCAAGGTGATGAATTCCACTTCCACGTCATAGGGTGCGCCGTGTTCAATGCAGCACTTAACTGCCTTTTCCATGACGGGCCTGGATGCCGGCGCATAGCTGCCTAAACCCTCGGGAAGCAGCGGCGGATCTTTCGTGTGCTCAATTTCAAAGATCCTGTATGTTTCATCTGTCCATGTTGGTATCCCTGTGGCCACGTCAAGTTCCCAGCCGCCGACTTTGGCCATAGTGCCCATGTCGTTAAGAATGGCTATATGCTGCTTCAGTACCGCCTCGCTCTGCTTCTGCATTAGCGCCACGCCAATGCTTGCGCAGACTCCCTCGAAGAAAAAGACCATGTCGAGTGTCAGGGAATCAATCTTCCGGTTATTGAGCTGCAGCAGGCCGACGATCTCCTTGTTGGCTATGATAGGTATCAGCGCAAAGGAACCGTAGCCGTCATGTATGCAGCGATTCCGGGGATGAATCCGTGGATCTTGATCAGCACGAAGATCCAGCAGCTGGAATGAGTTGTTGGTCCAGAAACTGCCGCCGGGTGTGAGGTGTGGATTTGCAGGATTGGCTTTTCCTGAGATCACCATGCCGCAGGTGCATTGCAGGCAGGCATTGCCATCTTTGTCTCTGCAGATCGCACCGTCTTCTTTACGCTCAACCAGTGTGTTCTCTGTAAGCAGAAAATCGTTAGAGAAGCCGTCCTGATCAAAATAGGGGAAATCATGCCCGTTTTTCAGGCGGATACCAACCGCGTCAAAGTTAATCGCCTTTTTGATTGCTCGCAGAATGATGTTAAACAAAGCGGGCAATGGCGGCGAATTATTTATGATGATGAGTATTTCCGCAAGAAGAGCCCGACGCTGGTCCGCTTGTTTGCGTATGCTGATGTCATGGTAATTACCCAGAATGCCGTTGATGTCGGGGTCGTGCAGGAGGTTTGCTCCGGTAAACTCTATCCACCTGTAACTGCCGTCCTTACACCGGTATCGGCATTCTGTTGTTCCTGTCTTGTCGGGTGCCACCAGCAGTGTGCCGATGAATGCCTGGGCGGCTTGTAAATCATCCGGATGTACGAGGTCCCAGGTGCTGTGGCCGATCACGTCTTCAGGTTTCCATCCGAACAGTCTCTCAATATTTGAACTCTTGTACCGGTTGATTCCGTCTTTATCGATGACGACGATGACGTCGCCGATGTTTGCAACCATTTTTCTTTGTTTGGCTTCGCTCTCTTGCAGTGCCCCCTCGCTTTTCTTCCGGAAGTCATTTTCCTCCTTCAGATCTGCTATCAGGTTCCGCATGGCGGTCGAGCTCTGTTGCAGTTTGAGCTCCAACTTCTGTAACGCAGCTTCGGCCTTTTTAAGCCGGGATTCCGCACCTGACAGGTCGCGGGACAGAGCCTCTCGCTCTGCCATTGTCTCTTCAGCCTTGTCGCCTTTGTGTTTCTCAATCATGTGCATCTCTGCTCTATCGCTACTCCACCGCCACGTACTTCTCTTTCCTGCCGGCTGCTCTGAGCAGCGCGTTGATCTCTTTCTTCATCTCAACCATTCGGATTTCTCTTCCGATCATGAGCGTATTGAATAGTTCAAGTTCTGCCGCCCTCTGCTTGAGTGCATCTTCCGCTTGCTTGTGCAGTGTGATATCACGGCAGAGTGATACGATTCGCAACGACTCGCCTTCCCCGGTGACGGTCGCATTGATCTCTATGGGAGTGATCTGTCCACTCCGGTTAATGTATTCGGTGGTGAAGTTCCTGATCAAACCATCACGGGCACATTTGGCGACGGCTTCAGCGTTCCGTTGCTTAGAGCCCTCTGCTGTCCATTCGATGACTGATCTGCCGATAATCTCACGCAGTTCACTGTAACCGGTGAGCCGGATATATTTCTGATTGGCATCCAGAACCATTCCATGCCCATCAAGAACCATGAACCCGGTATCCGTCGTCTCGACAATGCTTCGGTACTTGTCCTCGCTTATTCGCAGATTGTTCAACACTGTCTCCTCGACTGAAACATCCCGCACAGTGGCCTGGAGAAACATGCGCCCGTTTCGCTCCAGTCTGGTCAGGAGGACATTGGCTGAAAATGCTTCACCGTTGAGTCGCCGGTGTGTCCAGGAGAAGAAATGGCTTCCATCACGCATCGCTGCTTCGATCATTTTCTTTGCCTTGTCCACGGAGCTCGTGCCGTCCGGTTGCTTTTCGGGTGACAACGTCCATGGTTCTGTGGAAGTGAATTGCTGTATGTCACTTGCATGGAACATCCGGAGTGTTGCCTGATTACCTGATGTGAACCGCCAGTCGGGAGGTTCCAGAGGCATGAGTGCATCCATGGATGAAGCAAAAAGGGTTCGATAACGCTGCTCGCTTTCCTGTGTCTGCGCGAATGCGGTGCCGAGCCGTCGCTCTGCCATGCTGGTTACCGACCAGATCAATGCGAGTATGCCGAAGATCGCTGCAGCTGTCATGCCCAGGGACAGAAACAGCGTGCTCCAGAGTGCACGTATGTCGGTGGTTATGTCCCGCATGACGATTATGTCACCAACGTCACGGCCGGCAAAATCGATTACATGGATCGAACCGCATACGAATTCCGTTTCGCCCGTTCTTGCGGTGTATATATCGACTTTGCTGATCGGGCTGTGGCTGGCTTCAAGCCGGCGGATCACCTCGTCGGGCAGTCGGGGTATTGTTTTAGCGATGACAGCAACGTCATGGTAATCGTTCCATTGTCCCGCGAAGCCGGCGTCCTGCCGGCCACCCTCGAACTGTTCCTTTGTTATGCATCGTTTCTTGATCACTACCGCGGTGTCGAGATTCATGTCATAGGCAAATTCTTTGACGAGCGACTGAGATTCTGTGCCCAGTTCCAGATAGCCGATGGTTACGCCATCCTGTTTCCACGGTGTCACGAAGCGAAACGTGAGGGAGCCAATCAATCCTATGTCAATGCCCCAGCAATCCTCGCCGGTTTGTACAGCGGCGATCAGGGAGGGGCGATCAATGACCATTGGGAGGGTTTTCGGCTTTTGCATGCGAAGGAGGCAGGTCCGGTCTGGTTTGATGAAGTTGAAATGGGTGATTCTCGCATCTCTTTTCATGTTTTCAAACGCAGGTTGAGCCAGTGTGATGAGCGTCGCGATGTCGCGGTCCAACCACGCCTTTTGTATTTCCCGGTCGCGTTTGATGTCGTTGAGCTGCTCCTTCATGAACGTGGCTTCGGATGTGAGTTTGCTATTCCATGACGCCATCAGCTGTTCAGTAAGCTGGTCCATGTTAGCTTGATACCCTTGTTTCACCTCCCAGAGGTCCCGCGCCAGGAAAAGTACACCTCCAGTCAGTAGTACTG
>JBAXMA010000124.1:0-8196 GCA_037134535.1 bacterium | reverse complement strand
CTCCATTACTTAGGACTTTCCCCTTGAAGTTGCTCACCATGCTTGGGTGTGCGCCCAGCTTTGACGCAATGACTTTGCCTTCCACGAGATGGCGTTTGACGATTTCCTGTGCCTTTTCCCTCGTGACGCGGCAGTACTTGACCGGCAAGTGATTGTTTTCAATGACTTCGACCATGGGCTCCATGTTGCAGAGGCCTGCACAGCCCTTGGCACTCAGATAGGTATTCTTCAGCCCGTTCTTAATGGCGTCCTGAAACACTTCCCATACATCGTTCGCTCCAGCGGCAATCTCGCAGGTTGCCTGGCCGACGTAAACGCGCTTCCCGGCGTTAGCAACTTTACGGGCAATTTGCTCCACAGCCTTGACGTGCCTCATTGCGAGAATATCAACCGGCGTTGCCATTTCAGTCCTCCCTAAGAATACGCAGCCAGAATGATACAAGCCATGCGACTGTTATCGCAAGAGCAATCGGGATTTCGCGTGAGTTCTTTCGTCAGGAGTGAGTAGCGACGAACCTACGGAAACTGTAACGAATTAGTGTTGATCGTTATAGATGATCTTGCTATTGTAATATGTGAATTGTTTCACAGATATGTCGCAATATCGTTGTGTGGTGTTAATGAAATAGCAGGTATTGGTGAACGTGATGCTGCCAGAAAGAACTGTAGAGCGGATCAGTCAATACCGGCGCCTGCTCTATGCTGCCAGGAAAGAAGGTCGCAGCAACGTTTGTTCCAGGTATCTGGCGGAGCAGATAGGTGGAACTGCGGCGCAAGTGAGGCGCGACTTGATGCTGCTTGAATGTTCGTGCGGTTCAAAGAGCGGTTACCCGGTGGACTGTCTACTGACAAGGATTGCCAAGTTTCTTGACAGTCCAAAGGGCGAGAACGTGGCAGTAGTCGGCATAGGAAATCTCGGGCGTGCGCTATTGGCGTTCTTTTCAATGTCCGGGCCCAGGCAGACTGTTACTGCGGCTTTCGATCTTGATCCTTCGAAAGTAGGTCGAGTTCTCCATGGCTGCCGTTGTTACAGTGTTGAGGAAATGGAGAAGATTCTGAAGGCGCAGTCGATCACGGTGGTGATACTGGCTGTGCCTGCTTCAGCGGCTCAGAAGCTTGCGGAGAAACTGGTGGCGTGTGGAGTTACGGGGATTTTGAATTTTGCCCCGGTTCAGCTTCGTGTACCGTCGCATATATTTGTAGAGCGTATAGACATGACCGTGGCGTTGGAGAAGGTGTCCTTCTTTGCGCGTCAGGCCAAAAGCGAGGAGAAGTCATGAATGCACTGATAGAACCGATATTTCTAAAGCACAAGGGAGCGGGTCGAGACGCATTGATCCCGGTCCTCCAGGAGGTTCAGGACAAACTTGGCTACTTGTCTAAAGAGGCAGTGACGGAGATCGGTAGGCACCTGCGCCTTCCGGCGAGCAAGGTATATGGTGTTGCAACTTTCTATAACCAGTTCAGGTTCCAGCCGCGCGGCAAGTATCACGTCACAGTACGTCGTGGGACGGCTTGTCACGTGAAAGGATCCGCTAAACTGCTCGATACATTGATCCGGAACCTGAAAATAGAACCTGGCAAGACGAGTCGTGACCGGATGTTCAGTCTGGAGACCGTCGCCTGTATGGGTGCCTGCGCGTTGTCGCCGGTGATGTGTATTAATGGAGAATTTTACGCCAAGATTTCGCCAATGAAGGCGCTGAGACTTCTGGAAGAATGCCGTCAGAAGGAAGTTTCAGTAGCCAAGACCTAATCATCGTCCTCGTTCGAAAGGAGTAAGTAATGATCCGATTCGCAAGCCGGGAACAACTTGAGCAACACCGTGCTGAGCTGGTGAAGAAGCACGATCCTAAGAAGGTTCGTATTACTGTATGCGGCGGGACGGGTTGCAATGCGCAGGGGTCTATTGACCTTGTTGTTGCGCTTCGAGCAGCTGTGTCTAAGCACAAACTTGATGACGTGACCGAGGTGAAGGTGACGGGATGTCATGGTTTCTGTGAGAAAGGGCCTATTGTTGTTGTGCGGCCTGAAAACATCCTTTATGTGTCCGTAAAGGCGGCGGATGCCGATGAACTTGTCGAAAATACTATCGTGAAGCACGCTGTGGTAGAAAGACTTCTTCATACTGATCCGGCCACAGGCAGGAAGATCGTGCACGAGGAGGAGTTGCCGTTCTATGCCAAACAGACGAGAGTGATTCTGGCTGACAACGGACACCTCGATCCGACGTCTATTGACGACTATATACTCCGGGGTGGTTACGAAGCGCTTGGTAAAGTTGTTAACGCGATGACCCCGCAGGAGGTGGTGGCCGAGGTTAAGAAGTCGGGCCTTAGGGGAAGGGGTGGTGCCGGATTTCCAACTGGAACGAAGTGGGAGATCTGCGCCAGGCAACCAGGCGACGAGAAGTATGTAATATGCAACGCGGACGAAGGTGACCCCGGTGCTTACATGAATCGCTCCGAGATTGAGGGCAATCCGCACCTTATTCTCGAGGGGATAATGATTGGTGCCTACGCAATCGGCGCTCATAAGGCGTATATCTACTGCCGTGCGGAATACCCGCTGGCGATTGAGCAGCTTAATATCGCGATTGAGAGTGCCCGCTCTTATGGTCTTCTGGGTCATAATATTATGGACAGCGGATTCAGCCTTGAAGTTGTCGTGAAGAAGGGCGCCGGGGCGTTTGTGTGCGGCGAAGAAACGGCTTTGATCAACTCTATCGAGGGACGTCGTGGCATGCCCAGGCCTCGTCCTCCTTATCCGGCTCAGTCCGGATTGTTCGGCAAGCCCACGAATATCAACAATGTGGAGACATGGGCCAATATACCGCTCATTATCAAGCGTGGCGCTGCATGGTTTTCCGGTATCGGGAGTGAGAAATCCAAGGGAACTAAGGTGTTTTCTCTCGTTGGGAGCGTCAACAGTACCGGTCTTGTTGAGGTTCCGTTTGGAACCAGTCTCAGGACTATCGTTGAGGAAATCGGCGGCGGAATTCCGGCAGGTCGCAAGTTCAAGGCCGCACAGATAGGAGGCCCTTCAGGCGGGTGCGTGCCGGCATCGCAGTTTGATGTGGCGGTTGACTACGAATCACTGAAGTCGATCGGGGCAATCGTCGGGTAAGGCGGGCTTGTTGTACTGGATGACAGCACCTGCATGGTGGATCTTGCCAAGTACTTCATGGAGTTCATTGGGAACGAGAGTTGCGGGAAATGCATTCCATGTCGTGAGGGAACAAAGCGGATGCTGGAAATCCTGCAGGCAATCTGCCGGCCGCGGCGCAAAGAGGACGGCGTTGATTCGCTCGTCCGGATGAAAGGCATAGTGTCGCTGCAGGAGTTGGCTGAGACCATCAAGCTGACGAGTCTGTGCGGACTGGGACAAACGGCCCCTAATCCTGTGCTCAGCACAATTCGCTGGTTCCGTGAAGAATACGAAGCCCATGTATTTGAGCGACGCTGCCCTGCAGGCGCATGTAAGGAGCTTGTCGGCGCGCCCTGCCAAAACGGGTGTCCTGTCGGAACGGAAGTCTGGCGTTATGTGGCGCACATCGGCCGTGGTGAGTACGAGGATGCGTATCGTGCGATCAGGACGGCGAACCCGTTCCCGTCAGCCTGTGCGCGAGTTTGTCATCATCCGTGCGAGCGTTCATGTCGCGCGGGAGTCACTGGCGGTGAGCCAATCGCGATCCGCACTCTTAAGCGTTTCGTGGTCGAGAACGTTAATCCATCAGTGGCCGCGCCTGTAGTACCGGTAGCTGCGCAGGGAGCTGCGCGCGTGGCGGTGGTGGGGGCTGGACCGGCCGGTCTCTCGGCAGCACACTACCTTTCGCTGCTGGGCCACCGGATCACGATTTTCGAACGCGAGGCAAAATCGGGGGGCATGCTGGTATGTGCCATTCCCGCGTATCGCCTGCCCCGTGAGGCGTTGTCAAAGGAGATTGACTCTCTGTTGAACAAGAATATCGAGGTGAGGTACGGCTCTGAACTGGGTCGCGACATCACAGTGGACAAGCTCATGAATGATGGGTTTAAGGCAGTCTATATTGCGACTGGCTCGCACAAGAGCAAGCTCCTTGAGGTCCCTGGCGAAGATGTTGAAGGAGTCATACCGGGTGTCCAGTTCCTGAAGGCGTACAACCTGCACGGCAAGGAACTGGCAAAGGGCAACGTCGGGATTATTGGCGGTGGCAATTCGGCCATGGACGCCGCCAGGGTCGCGCTCAGACAGAAGGGAGTCAAGAGCGTCACGGTGTTCTACCGCCGCACCCGCAGTGAAATGCCGGCCTATGTCGAGGAGATTGCGGCCGGTCTTGAGGAGGGCGTCCGTATCGAGGAACTGGCGACGCCCGTTGAAGTTCTGTCAAAGAATGGCAAACTCGGCGGTCTCCGGCTTATTAAGAACCGTCTTGGCGAGCGGGATAAGTCCGGACGTCAACGGCCTGAGCCTGTTGCCGGCTCGGAGTTTAATGTTGAACTCGATACGCTGATTGCGGCAATCAGCGAGGAACCTGAAGTAGCGGGCCTTGAGGGACTGAAACTTACAAAGTGGAACTCGTTGTCCATCAATAGCGAGTCCTGCGCGACCAGCCGTCCCGGTGTCTTTGCGGGAGGAGACGTGGTGACAGGACCGGCAACGGTTATCGGTGCTGTTGCCGCCGGCAAGCAGGCGGCCTTGATGATTGACCGCTTTACCAAGGGAAAACTGATGAAGCTGATGCCGAGGACAGTTTTGCCGATGTTCTATATTGAGCCATTACAACTGGCTGACGAGGACGATACGCCCACGGCGCGAGTTCATTCGCCTGAGCTGACGGTGGAGAAGCGCAGGAAGAATTTTGCGGAAGTTGAGATGTGCATCAAGCCTGAGGATGCAAAGACGGAGGCTTGTCGCTGCCTGCGGTGCGATCTGGAGTTCACACAGCCGGTATAGAGCGACTGTACGGCGGGGATCGGTAGCAGCGAAAGCTGAATTGGAATTATTGAAGTTTGTGGCACAGCACTGCAGCAAAGGGGAATGAAGATGATTACATTTGAAGCTGATGGAAGGCAGATTCAGGCCAAGGAAGGCGAGACTCTTCTCACCGTATTGAGACGCGAAGGAATTAATATTCCAACGCTCTGTCACATGGAAGGGCTTGCGCCCAGCGGCGCCTGTCGTCTGTGCATTGTGGAAATTGAAGGTGCGCCGACTTTGACGCCTTCCTGCTCGTTCCCGGTGGCCAACGGGATAAAGGTCAAGACAAGAACTTCGAAAGTGCTGAACGCACGCCGGCAGATTGTCGAGCTGTTGCTGGCAAATCATCCCGACGATTGCCTCTATTGCGGACGCAGCGGCAGATGCGATCTGCAGCAGTTGTCGCGGGATCTTGGTGTACGTCAGCGACGTTACCGCGGGAAAAAGGCTTCGATGGAAAAGGACGTTTCCAGTCCGTCGCTCATACGTGATCCGGAAAAATGCATTCTGTGCGGACGTTGTGTGCGGGTATGCGAAGAAGTCCAGGGCGTCTCCGCAATTGACTTTGTCAACCGTGGCTCACGCGCTTTCATCGGGACAGCGTTTGACACTGGCCTGAATCTGTCCAGCTGCATCAATTGCGGGCAGTGTGTACTGGTGTGTCCCACAGGAGCATTGATTGAGAAATCATCGGTTGATGATGTCCTTGCCGCGATTGCTGATCCCAGGAAAATGGTCGTTGCACAGCACGCACCGGCGGTATCCGTGTCTATTGCAGAAGAACTTGGAATCAAGTCCGGCACGGATGCTGATGGCCAGATGGTAGCTGCACTCAGGCGGATCGGCTTTGACCGGGTGTTTGATACCTCCTTTACGGCTGATCTTACCATCATGGAGGAAGGATCTGAACTCGTTGAACGCATCAAGACGGGCGGTGTACTGCCCATGCTGACGAGCTGTTCGCCGGGATGGATCAAGTTTGTTGAGGAGTTCTATCCTGAGTTCATTCCTAACCTCTCGACTTGCAAGAGTCCGCAACAGATGATGGGCGCGATCGTAAAAAGCTTCTTTGCCAAACGTGAAGCGCGCGATCCGGCGGATATTATCTCGGTTTCCATTATGCCATGCACTGCCAAAAAGTTTGAGTGCTCGCGGGCGGAAATGGGCAGGGACAATGTGCCGGACGTGGACTATGTCCTGACTACTCGTGAATTGGGGCAGATTCTGCGAACGTTTGGAATTGATCTGAAGGCTATGGAACCGGAAATGGCGGATACTCCATTTGGAGAGCGGTCGAGCGCCGGTAAGATCTTTGGAGCTTCCGGTGGAGTCATGGAGGCAGCGCTCCGTAGCGCCTACTTCCTGCTTACAGGGAAGGAGCTCGGGGAACTGAAGATTCAGCCCCTGCGCGGTTTTGCCGGATCCAAGGAGATGCGCGTGAACATCGATGGACTCGATGTTGGCGCAGCGGTTGTGAGCGGACTCGGCAATGCGCGGAAACTCATGGATCAGCTCCGTGAAGGTCGTAAGGATCTGCACTTCATCGAAGTCATGACCTGCCCCGGCGGATGCATTAATGGCGGTGGGCAGCCGATCCATGCGGATCCTGAAGCGGTGCGGAGTCGTATGCAGGCGCTTTACAAAATAGATCAGGATGCGGAACTCCGGGTAAGCCATAAGAATGCCTCGGTAACACGGCTTTATAAAGAATTCCTGGGCAAACCGCTCGGAGAGACGAGTCACCGCCTGCTGCATACTCATTACGCAAAGAGGGACGTGGTGTTATAGAGGTATTTTCGGGGAGTTGGAGAGTTGTCCGGGCCCATTGTTATCAAATGTACGATTAGATTGCTGCGCCTGTACTGCGAAACATGGCCGTAACTGGCGTGGCAGGAAGTGGAGACAAGCATGAGCGCGAAACAAAAAATACTCGTTGCGGATGATGATCCGGATATTATTGAGCAGTTGAGTGTGATTCTCGTCAGCCAGGGATACGAGGTGGCAACGGCTGCATCCCAGCGGGAGACCGAGGATGTTCTTCTGGGATTCCAACCGGACCTTGCCATAATTGACCTGATGATGGAGCAGAAGGACTCGGGCTTCGTTCTGTGCCACCAGATCAAGAAACTTTATCCGGACACGCGCATTATTCTTCTGACGGCTGTGATGGCAGAGACAGGGATATCTTTTGACGAGCAGTCGGAAGCCTCACGGTCATGGATCAAGGCTGACAAGATTATGGATAAGCCAGTTCGCGCCGAGCAGCTGAGCGCGGAAATTCACCGCCTTCTCGGGACTGAGGCAATTGCCCATGGCATGAAGCACTGAGCAGGGAACCATGCACAGGGTAAACGGCGGCAGTATACAGACTATCAAGGAGCGTTGCCGCGTCTGCTATATGTGTGTACGGGAGTGCCCGGCGAAGGCCATACGTATCAATGACGGACAGGCTGAAGTTCTTGCCATACGCTGCATCGGCTGCGGGAACTGCGTGCGTGTCTGCTCACAGAAGGCCAAGCAGGTTGTCAGTACAATCGGCATGGTCCGCGAATTTCTTCAGAACAAGTCTCGGCCTGTGGTTGCCATGATTGCCCCGAGTTTTCCGGCAGAGTTCACTGATGTGCACCAGCGTGCACTCGCAGGAATGATCCGTTCCCTTGGTTTTGACGGAGTATACGAGGTCGGTTTTGGCGCTGATCTCGTGGCACAGCGGTATCGTGAACTTGTAGAATCCGGTGACACGCGCCCGCGTATTGCGTCGACATGTCCCGCCGTTGTTTTCTACGTGGAGAAGTACCACCCTGCTCTGGTTGATTCGCTCTTGCCTGTAGTGTCCCCGATGATTGCCATGGCACGGGTTGTGAGACGTGTCCGCGGGGACAGGCAGCTGAGAGTAGTCTTCGTGGGCCCATGCATTGCAAAGAAATCCGAGTGTGTAGACGCGTTCCTTCCAGGTGATGTGGATGCGGTTCTCACATATGCCGAGTTGCGTGAAATGTTCGCGATGGCAGGGGTGACGGCGAAGTCAGTCGCGCAGGCTGACTTCGATGAGCCAAGAGCCGGTCTCGGTGCTCTCTTCGCAGTTTCGAGAGGGCTCCTGCAGGCCGCTGATATCCCTGAGGACCTTCTGGCAAAGGAGATTGTCGCTACCGACGGATGCAAGAACTTTGTTGATGCCATAAAGGCATTTGAGGCAGGAGCAATTGATACCAGACTTCTTGAACTGCTCGCATGAGA
>JBAXMA010000123.1:0-8207 GCA_037134535.1 bacterium | reverse complement strand
ACGACATTCAACGTGATTTCCCCGGCCGGCGCATTCATCGGAGGTGTAATTGCGCCGGGTTTGGCGCTCATGACTGATTACCTTGCAGAAAGGACCGCCCTCTTGCCGAGAATCCGCGACTCGCATATCTGCCGCGGCCCGGGAAAGAACACAGTGAGCGCCATGAGCATCGGAGCTTTCGTAGGCTACAGGGGCCTTGTGCGGGAGATTACAGCACATCTTCTAAAGTCCCTTGACGGTCAGTCTGTCAGTCTCTACGCCACCGGCGGCTATGCAGCGAAAGCGCTGCGCGGCCTCAATCTTCCTTACAAAATCAACCCGGACCTGACACTGCAGGGCTTGTGGCGCATTCATGAACTCAACCGCCCGGCTGGAGCACCAGACCAACAATGCCCCTCAGGAAAGTAGAGACATGCAGACCACGCGTCAGTGCGCGGTGTCTGAATAATTTGGTTCAGCGCATTCGGGCGAACAGGAGACAATATATATGAAGAACACGTTTGCGGTAATCATGGCCGGGGGCAAAGGGGAACGATTCTGGCCGTTGAGCACGTCAAAAACGCCAAAGCAGATGCTGTCGCTTGCAGGTGGCAAGCCGTTGATTCAACTCGCTGTCGAGCGACTCCGCGGCCTCATTCCTCCAGCCAATATATTCATTATCACTTCAGCTGATCTCGCAGGAGCTATCGCCAGAACCGTTCCATCCGTTAACCCATCAAACATCATTGGTGAACCAATGGGCCGGGATACCGCCGCGGCCGTTGCCCTTGCCTCCGCCCTTGTCGGGCAGCGTGCCAGGAACGGTGTTTTCGCCGTTCTGACTGCGGACCATCTCATCGGGCCAAAGGCTGCCTTCCAGAAATCTCTTCTCGCTTGTTTTAAGGCAGCCGCCTCGAATGATGTCCTGATTACCATCGGCATCCCGCCAACCTATGCCGCAACCGGTTTCGGATACATTGAGGCCGGCCAGCCCTCCGGCCTCCCCGGAGGTGCGCATCTTGTAAAGGCCCTGCGCTTCGTGGAGAAACCCGATGGCAAGACTGCAAAGCGATATCTGGCGTCAGGAAGATATTACTGGAATTCCGGCATGTTCGTCTGGTCTGTTGCTGCGATTCAGAAAGCCCTGGAGAAGCACGCGCCCCACTTGTACCGCATGGCCCGCCGCCTCGAACCGCAGATCGGCTCGGCGGCCTTCCGCAAGGCACTGGCAAAAGAGTATAACCAGCTGGATCGAATCTCCATTGACTACGCCGTTATGGAAAAATCGCACAATATACTCATGGCCAGAAGCTCCTTCAACTGGGACGACGTCGGCACCTGGGCTGCGATAGAGAAACACTTTCCGAAAGATCCCCGGGGAAATGTCCGGACAGGCTTGTGCGAAACTCTGGATAGCGATGGAAACATTGTCGTTTCCGATGGCCGTCTGACGGGACTCATCGGTGTGAAAGACCTTATTGTAGTACAAGCCAACGGGGCCACGCTCATCTGCCGGAAAGATAGGGCTGAAGACGTTAAGAAGCTTGTGCGACTGCTCCATGACACCGGCGCTTACGAGGAGCTGTTGTAACCAATGCCGCGCATTCTTGGACTTGATTACGGCACAAAGCGGATCGGGCTTGCCCTGAGCGACGAGCTGGGAATCATTGCCATGCCGCTTGGCGTGGTGGATGCCGGCAATCCTGAAAAGGCAGTATTGGCGATCAAGGAAACCTGCAGAGAGAAAGAAGTCTCCAAAATCGTTCTCGGTTTTCCTCTGAATATGGACGGAACCATTGGATTTGCCGCGAATGACGTCACGAAATTTGCAGATGCGTTACGCACTGTAACAGGCCTTGCTGTAGAGACCTGGGACGAGCGCTTGACCACGGCCATTGTTGAGCGGATGCTTATTCAGGCCGACACCCGCCGCGACAAGCGCAAGAATATTCGCGACCAGCTTGCCGCACAGGTGATTCTCCAGAGCTATCTCGATCGCGCAAACTGTGGTACTTCGTTCTGAGGGATGATTCTGTGACACGCTACCAGTTAGTGATAGGATACGACGGATCTGCCTACGCAGGCTGGCAGATTCAACCCGGTCAACCCACAGTACAGGCGACATTCCAGGAGGCCATTCACAGGGTGACCTCAGAGACTGTCATTGCACATGGCAGCGGGCGAACAGATCAGGGAGTACATGCCCGGAAACAGGTGGTCCATATAGAATTTACAAGGGAAGACAACCTCGTTCCCGTCCTCGTGAAGGGACTGAATGCCGTTCTACCACCGGACATTCGGGTCTATCATGCACGGCGAGTAAAGGATGATTTCGATGCGCGGCGCAGTGCACTGCGAAAGGAATACCGCTATTTTATATGGAACGCTGCCGTTGTGCCTCCATTCCTGCGACTCTACAGGACACAGATCAGGGATCCGCTTGATGTTGCGGCCATGGCCAAAGCCGCTGCGCTCCTGGCTGGCAAACACGATTTTGCAGCGTTTACATCCAATCCCCACCGATTTGTGGAGACAACAGTACGCACACTGAGCAGCCTCACCGTCCGACGCCGTGGCGATGAAATCGTCATCTCAGCCATTGCAGACGGTTTCCTCTATAAAATGGTGCGAAGTCTGGTCGGGTTCCTGATAAGGGTGGGTAAGGGTGCCGTACCCCCTGAAGAGGCCGGAGAGATTCTCGTTTCGAAAGAACGAACTGCACGAGTGCCCACGGCGCAACCGCAAGGCCTGTTTCTATGGCAGGTGACCTATCCGCGGCATTGAGACCTCACCCGGGCCAGCATGCAATACTATAGAGGTACGACGTCTGCATGCGTCTCCATAAGAACTGGACACGCGCGCGGCATTGCGGTAGAGAAGAACAATTCTATCCGGCTGTCTAAGAATCTTTTTTCTGTCAACATAAAGGAGAACACGGCTATGTCGAACAAGGATTTCGCACTCGCTGCAAACGTGATCCGGGGCCTGGCGATGGACGGAGTACAGGCTGCAAACTCGGGGCATCCCGGCATGCCCATGGGTGCCGCCGATTATGCAACCGTGCTCTTTCTGAAGTACATGAACTCCAATCCTTCCGATCCGGCATGGCCGGACCGCGACCGGTTTGTACTCTCAGCCGGTCACGGTGCGATGCTCATTTACAGCCTTCTTCATCTCTCCGGATATGACCTGACACTGGATGAGCTGAAAGCCTTCAGACAATGGGGCAGCCGCACTCCCGGCCATCCCGAATACGGCCACACGCCTGGAGTCGAAACCACTACCGGCCCGCTGGGCCAGGGTTGCGCCACGGCGGTCGGCCTGGCCCTCGCCGAACGCATGCTCGCTGAACGCTTTAACACCCCGGATATGACGCTCGTGGATAATCGCACCTATGTAATATGCGGCGATGGCGACCTCATGGAGGGCATCAGCCACGAAGCGTTCTCGCTCGCCGGCCACCTCAAGCTCAGCAAACTCACTCTCATTTACGACTCAAACAGGATCAGCATCGAAGGCTCGACCGACCTTGCCTGCAGCGATGACGTGCGCAAACGTTTTGAGGGTTACGGTTGGAATGTCATCGATATCGACGGGCACAACTTCGAACAGATCGATTCCGCTCTGGCCGCCGCCGGACAAGAAAAGACGCGACCGACCGTAATCGTTGCACGCTCCCACATTGCCCACGGCAGCCCGAATCTGCACGACACTGCCAAGGCCCATGGCGAGCCGCTCGGTGCCGATGAGATCAAGGCCTCCAAGAAGAATCTCGGCCTGCCAGAGGATCAGTCCTTTTATGTTCCACCGGCGGTATACGCCATGTTTGAACAGCGCAAACGCGAAGGTGCCGCGAAAGCTGCCGCATGGAGTAAAACCTTCGCTGCCTACAAGGTGAAGTATCCTGACAAAGCCGCAGTCTGGGAACAGACCCTCGCAGGGACGTTGCCAGGCGACCTCGCTGCCATAATGCCTGAGTTCAGCAAACCGATCGCCACCAGAGCTGCTTCCGGAATGGTCATGCAGAAGCTTGCAAAGGCCGTTCCCGCTCTTATCGGTGGTTCGGCTGATCTTGCCCCCAGCACGAAAACCATGCTCTCCGATTCCGGTTCCGTCGGACCAAACTCCTTCGGCGGCCGCAATCTCCATTTCGGAATACGCGAGCACGCAATGGGTGCCATGCTCAACGGCCTGGCGTTGCACGGCGGCTTCCGTCCATACGGCGCAACCTTCTTTGTTTTCCTCGACTATTGCCGCCCGGCCGTGCGCTTATCAGCGATCATGGGTCTGCCGGTGATCTACATCTTCACGCACGACAGCTTCTATGTCGGCGAGGATGGACCCACTCACGAGCCCGTCGAGCAGCTGGCCAGCCTCCGGTGCATACCGAATGTGCTCACCCTGAGACCCGCCGATGCCACGGAAACTGCTGCTGCCTGGATCGCCGCCCTCCAACATAAGACAGGACCAACGGTACTCCTGCTCACGCGCCAAAATCTGCCGGTGTTCGACAGGAAGCAGTATCCACCAGCTTCCATGCTGGAAAAAGGTGCGTATGTTCTGTGGGAAAGTGCAGCCGGTCTGCCGGATCTCGTGCTCATCGGCACAGGGTCAGAGGTTTCTCTTGCCATGGACGCAGCAAAGCTGCTGGCCGCCGGCAAGAAAGTGCGTGTCGTAAGCATGCCCTCATGGGAACTTTTCGAGAAACAACCCCAGTCCTACAAGGACTCGGTTCTGCCCCCGGCCTGCTCCGCACGGCTCGCGGTGGAAGCCGGCTCACCCATGGGTTGGGAACGGTATGTCGGCCCCAAAGGCCGCGTCATCGCAATGAACCGGTTCGGTGCTTCGGCGCCATGTAACATTCTTGCCGAGAAGTTCGGTTTTACCGTCAACAACGTGGTCGCCATTGCCCGTGAAATGCTCGCCGGCTGAATAGCGGGCAGGGGAGTCTGAAGTGGCAAAGTTCATCATTCGCGGGGGGCACCGCATCAGCGGCTGCTATAAGCCGGCCGGCAACAAGAATGCCGCATTGCCGATGCTGGCTGCATGCGTCCTTACCGACGAAACCGTGTGTCTTCATAATCTGCCGCTCATAGATGACGTCCACACCATGCTGAGTCTCCTTGAAGATATCGGTGTGGCAGTCAATCTGCGCGGCCACACGGTGGAACTCTGTGCGCGCGGCCTTCATACTACCAGTCTTAATGCCGCCCTCTGCCGCAAGGTGCGTTCGTCCATTCTCTTCGCCGGGGCCCTGTCAGCCCGCCATGGAAAGGCTGAGCTATATCCGCCCGGCGGAGATGTCATCGGCAGACGACGGCTCGACACGCACTTTGACAGCCTCCAACAGCTCGGTATATCCGTCAAAGTCGATGGCCGCTTTCAGTTCAAAGCGCACAACCTTCACGGCGCCAGGATTGTGCTGGATGAGGCAAGCGTCACAGCAACGGAAAATGTGGTCATGGCTGCAACACTCGCAAAGGGTGTGACAACCATCTTCAATGCGGCGTGTGAGCCGCATGTGCGCGACCTGTGCCTCATGTTAAATATGATGGGGGCCAGAATATCCGGCATCGGCACCAACAGCCTCCAGATTGAAGGAGTGAAAGCGCTCGGAGGAGCCACTTTCCGGGTTGCCGCAGACTACATTGACGCCGCCAGCCTCATTGCTGCAGCCGCCGTCACAGGTGGCCGCATTACAGTTCAGGACGTCAGGGAAGACGATCTGTTTGTCATCTCCCGTTCGTTTGCGAAACTAGGCATCTGCTGGACCGTGAAAAACGGTACCCTGAGCATGAACCCGTGCCGCAAACTCAAGATTCTAGAAGACTTCGGATCTGCAATACCTAAGATTGAAGATGGTCCATGGCCGTCTTTTCCTTCGGATCTCATGAGCGCGTCACTGGTGCTGGCTACACAGGCGACGGGCACGATGCTGTTCTTTGAGAAGATGTTCGAAAGCCGAATGTACTTCGTGGACAGGCTGATTGAAATGGGCGCGCGCATCGTCCAATGTGATCCACATCGAGTGCTGGTTTCCGGCCCTGCACGCCTCCATGGCACACGCCTCTCAAGCCCGGATATCCGTGCAGGCATGGCGCTTCTACTTGCCGCCCTCTGCGCGGAAGGCGAGACCGTCATCGGAAATGCCGAAGTCATTGACCGCGGCTACGAAAACATCGAGCGCCGGCTTCGGGCTCTGGGTGCCGATATCGTCCGCTCAGAACGCTGAAGAACATTCAGTTCTGCGGCGCTCCGTCGGCACCGGCATTGCCGCCCTCTTCCGGCCCCTTCGCTTCCGGCCCGGACTTCTTGTCAACGCTCTTCCCGTGATCCGTCCGCTTCTGGTGCTTCTCACCGCTTCGAACGTTTTCACTGCTCTCCCGTGGCTCTGCGTCCTTCCGTTCCTTGGATCGGCTTTTTATGACTTCCTTGATCTTCTTCATCTGGTCAGCCGTCAGAGTCTGCTTGAGAACCAGCATTTTCTGCACATGCAATTTCGCAACCTGAGTGCGAAGGTTGCCGACTTTTTCAACGGCAGCCAGCGCTTCTGCTTCCGACACCTTGTCGGCCGTCATGAGCTTGGCCTGCTCCATGGCGGCGAGTTCCATGTCTGCATTCAGCTTCACTTCTGATTGTCTCAAGGTAAACAGTTTGCTCTTTATTGTCGTAATCTGTTCCTGGCTCAATCCAAGTTTAGCAGCCGCTTCAGAATCATTCACGATCCTCTCTGCCATAATCTCGGAAGCTCCACCCATTGCCATTCCCGGGCCTCTCATCGACCCTTCAAATCCTGGACGATTCGTCGGCATACGCTTACCTTCATGCATGCCCGATCTCGTTCCCGCCGGGGGAACCGGTCCCGGCTCCGGCGCTGCATCCTGCGCCTTCAATGCAACACTGCTCAGGCATGCACCCACAACAATTCCAGCCACCATCAATTTCATAAACAGCCCCCCCGATGTTCTCTTTGCCGATCCATCCCGTTATCAGTACTAACGTACAAGGGGTCGTAGTTATTGTACAGTACTTCTAATTATTCCGTACGCTCAACATGTTGTGGTGTGCTTGGCGACATGAGCTACCTGTTGATTATGAAAGAATCTTGCACGAATTGCGTTTTCATCTTGTGCTTCTTCGTCGTGATGAATAGTTTTGGGGCTGTTGATTTTGGGTCGATCCGGCCTCTCCGTAAACGGGGGTTGCACAATGGCGGATCCCGTCCGGCAGGCGGACATATTGTGCATTGAACTGGGTGTGATATCTTTTCTGGGGGTTGTGTCTGTGACAACAGCTAATGCGGTAACACTTTGGGATCAGGCTACCAAGCATCTGACAACCGTTCTTCAGCCTGATATCTATCAGCGCTGGATTGCGGTCATTGAGCCGATCTCACTCGAGAATGACACCCTTCTGCTCGGGGTCGACAACGACTTCTACCAGGGTTGGCTTGAGGAGCACTACCTGCCTCTCATCTGTAACGCGGTCGCTGCCGTGTGCGGCACCAAACCAAAGATTGTCTTTTCTATCAAGGCGCAGCGTCCTGCACCGGAGCCAACACCAGCACCGTCACTCGTCGCGGAGATGAAAACGCTCACTCCAGCACCGGTGAAACCAACCGGCCGCCCTAGGCCGCAGGAAGGAACTCCGCTCAACGATAAGTTCATGTTCGACGGCTTTATCATTGGTTCATCGAATACTTTCGCGCACGCAGCGTCGCTTGCAGTCGCTCAGGCGCCTGGTCGCGCCTATAACCCCCTGTTCATCTACGGAAAGAGCGGCCTCGGTAAAACCCATCTGATGCAGGCCATCGGCCATTATGTCCTCCGTAACTCACGGGCGGTCGTCCGCTACATTCACTGCGAGTCCTTCGTGAATGAGTACATCACAGCCCTCCAGAGCCGGACGCCGGTCATCTTTCGACGAAAATACAGAAATGTTGATCTCCTTCTAATCGACGACATCCATTTTCTAGGCGGCAAAGAGGGCTTGCAGGAGGAGTTTTTTCACACATTCAACACCCTTTTTGACGCACACAAACAGATCGTTATGACAAGCGACAGATCGGCAAGCGAAATAGTCGGCCTGCAACAGCGCCTTGTGTCCCGTTTTGAGTGGGGCCTCGTCACAGAAGTAGAGCCGCCCGATCTGGAGACCAGAATAGCCATTCTGCGCCACAAACTACGTCAGACTAATACCGTGCTTGCGGACGACGTTCTCCTCTTCAT
>JBAXMA010000122.1:0-8231 GCA_037134535.1 bacterium | reverse complement strand
CGTGCTTCCTGCCTTCTTCGCAGGAAGCATGACGACCGTTGGCGTTCTGGTCCGAAGCCGGAGACACGGTGCCTGGAGTTTTTTCCCGGCACAGCTCGACAGAGGCTCAAGACCTGTGCCGTCCTGGGTTTCGCGGCACAGGTCTTGGGCCGGCGGAGAGATGGGACAGAAACAAACTCAGGCTCCGTGGCACCGGCTTACAACAAGCGGCGTCAGCCGCTCCTTGCACATGTTCGTTGGCAGCTTGACCGAAGCCAGTGAGCAAGTCCGCGCAGTCTCACTGGCTTTGGGCAATGGGCCAACGATCATGTGCTGCGGCAGGGCCGCTCCGATCTTGGGCAGCGCCAACCCGGTAAAAGTCGCCAAACGCTTCAGGCCCCGCCCCAGCGAGTCTGCGAGCTGGGTGAGCGTGAGTCCGCGAACGCGACAGCGCCGGGGGTTGGCGTGCTTCGTGCTCCTTTCCCGCACGAAGCATGACGACCCCCGGCGCGCGGGGCCGTGGCATAGCCCACGGCTTCGACCCCCTTGACGGAACAATACAACCAATTGGGCGAAAGAATCGTACGTTATGGGTTGGTAATGTTTGCCGTCCCCTCCCCTCGCCTCCGCCGCCGGTAGGCGGCGTCCAGGTGCGCCGGTAGGCGCGCCGGTCTTACCCTACTGAGACAACGCCAACGTTTGGGATTCGCCGCACGCTACACGCTTCGCGCATACTATCTATGGGGCCCCGCAAGAATATCATGAGACTGTGTGTTCCCCTCGCCCCCGACGCCGGCAGGCGGCGCTCCGTAGGCCAGAGCAAGAGTTCCGGAGAAGCCATACACGTTTGAAATGAGCCTCACGCAATAAGAAATGAATCAGCAGGAGTGATGCTGAAGGAGCAAGTGCCGTGAGGGACGCCGTCCGCCGTGAACCGCTGATTTCTCCCGCTTGCTCAGAAAATCAGTCTGGTTCAACGGCCTTGTTGGCGTTGCAACGTTGCCTTCTTCATGTGGATCGCCGCCCGGTGCTGCCTCATGGCTGCTACCATGTTGTCCACGCTCAGACGCCACTGACCGTTTCGGAGTATAATTACAACATTCTCTTTGAACTCGAATGCCTTCCCATGCACGTCCTCACCTGCGAATCGGAGAGTCGCTTGTTTGGTTGCCTCATTCAGTGTGACAACATCCTCTGTCGTATATTTGACTGTGCCGAGACTTGCCGTGAAACCAGCTGGCCGGGCGCTGTTCTTGTGTTTGAGCAATCCGACAAGCATGGCTTCGGGCGTCATGTTGTGGATTTCGCTCAACTGATAGGTTCGTCCCCACATGCCGTTACAGAATGCGCCCAACTTGCCGTCTTGCTGTGCATCCACCGCTATTTCTGCGATTGCGGTTTTAAATTCCCTCAGGCCATCGATATCGTACAGCGCAACCATCTTCTCGAACTCATCGCTCTGATAGAAGGTGACGTATCTATCAACGACCCTCGTGCATTCCTCTGGGAGTTCGGATTGGGATGGTGAGGTCGGTATCTTCTTTTCCGCCGACTTCCCTCTATCTGAAGAATCACACCCTGTCAGGGCAACCACTACCCAGACTACAAGCAATGCACGTCTCATTAGTCATCCTGTGGGCAACGTCTCTGGGGCATGTCACCGAGTCATCGAGGCGACATGCACCCGTTGGTTGGCCGCACTCTCGTCAGTTCAATCATTGAAGTCGATTGCCCTGTTTTCCATCTGACAGCCTACCATATTAAGAATGAGAAGTGTGGTTAACACAAGTAGAATTGCCAATGTCGGACGCCTCATGCCGACAATCGAAAGTGCAATGTAGAGCAGGTAACCGCCGGACACAAAGACCAACAAGCAGTTGTTCATGATGTCTTGCGGGCACCCGACAGCATTGGGAAGTCCGATTGGAAAGCATAAGGCACCAACGATGCTGATGATTGTTGCGTTTTGCAGGAAGTTGCTAGGGCTATTACTGATGAACCATCCACGCACCAACCATATGGCAAGTGAGATGAGAAGTGCCGCTGGAAGGGGGATTGCGAACCACCAGCTTGCTGGCTGTTTCGTCATTTCGTTTCCTTGGCTAACTCACTGATCTGTGGTTCAGCTCCACTCCGGAAAAATGTGGCTGAGGCGTACTGCGTCTGCCGGATCGGCCTCCAGCCTCCACGGCAGCATATTGCGGCCATGGGCAGAGGAGTGTCAAGGATGTGGTGGGGATTTGGCGTACGATACCGCTCGTGCTTACGCATCATCCAATGGGACACCACGAGCATATCAAGAATCTGTACCGCCAATTCGCTCCTGCTCCGCATCCTCAGTACCTTCGTGACCTTCGTTTCTTCTTGGTGAAACAATATGTATGAGCCTCACGCAGAAGATGAAACATGAATCTGGTGTTGTGTATGTGGTCATAGGTCTAAACCATTGTTACCAAATCAGCGGCTTTCTACGAAACGCCGCGTGGTTATTGGTGATTACGGGAAGCTGAGTTTGCGAGCGAATCGCTTGGATTCGCAATTAGCTTGGTAGAAATGCTTACGGTTTGCAGGACTTCCATTGCCTTTGCTTTGCTTTTGTACTGCTCATTGCCAGGGATGGCGTTGATTCCCGTGCCTATTGTAGGGGGTGACACATGCCATTTGAAAAGGGAAAGTCCGGGAATCCTTCAGGAATGCCGAAGCGGAACAGGGGCCATCAGCCCGGCGTGGTGAGCGGCCGGACCCAGGCATTGAAGGTGTTGGATGGTGTCCTGGGCAAAAGTAAGAGCAAGCGGACTATGACGAAGGCTTTGGAGAAGTACCTGAAGGATCACACCATCGACTTCTTCAAGACGATCGTCATGCCTCTGCTCCCCAAGGAATCAAAGGTGTCGGTTGCCAACGACGGCATCGTGGAGTGGAAGACCTTGGTGGAAGCGTTCCCCAAGCCCGCAGTGCCTGCCACGCCTCCGGCGGAGGAGCGATCGTGCCTACCGGGATAAACTACGTCCCCCACCCTGCGAAGATCGAGATCCACCACGCTCGCGACAAGCGCTTCCGTTGCGTTTGCACCGGGCGCCGCTTCGGCAAGACGTTGTGCCTGGCGGCGGAACTGGCGGACCGTGGCGCGCACTTTGGCGGCGGCGAGTTCGGCTGGGTGGCGCCGACGTACAACGTGGCCGAACGTGGGGTCGAGGCCTTCAAGACGATATGCGGTGACGTGGTCAGCGTGATCGGCCGGGCTCCTTGCCGGGTGGAGATCCCCGGCGTCAACGGTGGCCCGCTCTCACGCGTCTGGTTTCTATCCGCCGACAACCCGGACAATATCCGCGGTTTCGGGTTCCGGGGACTGGTCATCGATGAGGCTGCAGCCATCCCAGTGGACGTGTGGCACTACGTCCTGCGGCCGACAATTGCACAGACGCTCGGTTGGGCGGTGTTTGTTAGCACGCCCAAGGGCCGCAACTGGTTCTACGATCTGTTCTCCCGTGGCTTGGATCCAAGCGAGACCGATTACGCGAGTTTCAGGTTCCCGAGCAATGCCTCGCCCTACTTTCCGGCCAAGGAATGGGAGGAAGCGAAGCGGACCCTCCCGGCTGATGTATTCCGGCAGGAATATGAGGCTGAGTTCCTGGAGGATAGTGCCGGGGTATTCCGGAATATCGAGGGGTGTTTGAACGCGGAACTCGGAGCGGGGAACGCAGAGTATGCACGGAGTGTGGTCATTGGCTGTGACGTTGCGAAGCATACGGACTGGACGGTATTGATCGCGATGGATGCGGAGACGGGACGGTGTTTTGCGATGGAACGGTTCAATCACTTGGACTGGCCAATTCAGAAGGAACGGATACTGGGGTTCGTCCGGAAATACAGGGGACGGTTGATTCTTGATGCGTCCGGTGTTGGCGATCCGATCTTCGATGATTTGAAGCGGGTGTATGGAGATATCGAGGCGTTCAAGTTTACGGCGGGGTCGAAGACGGAGTTGGTGCAACGGTTGATCGTGGCGGTGGAGCAGGCAAGGATTAGCTGGCCCTGCGTCGCTCCTACGGCGAGGACGCCGGGAGCTATGCAGGGCGCTTGTCAGAACTGGGACGTTCTGACAAGCGAAATGCGGCGTTATGAGTACCAGATCAGTCCGGCGGGTGGAATCACGTACAGCGCTCCGTCTGGCTATCACGATGACTGCGTTATGGCCCTGGCACTCGCGAACCACCGTCGTTGGGAGACGGAGAGTTGCGGGAGAATGCTGAGGGTTGGCGGAAGCGAGCGGCGACTGCATGTTGGATGGCGGAGGCGGGAGCGAGTGGTGGCGGGGTGACCTCCTCTTTCATTTCCTGATCAATGGTTCGCCAGTGCTTATTTGTTCCGGGATCTATTCCGGTTATTTCGGCTGAGCGTCTGGCGCAAGGACGCGAAATGCGGTGTAGAAATCGTGCATGTCACTCTCGGTTATCTGAAAGCCGATCAACCCATTGACGCGTCCGTAGCGATCGTAGTCGGGGCCGAATTGGTGCACACCTTGCGGACTCTCGCCGCGATACGTGAATGTTGCTCCACACTTTACCTCGCTGAGATCAGCATCGTACTTCGCGCCGTCCATGATCGCCACGACCTTGCAGCCCTCTTTCAATTCACACTTTCCATTCATTTCCAAGCCACCTTTCGTTGTCTGATTCAAAGTTCCAAGGTCTGCCGGTTGCGTCTCAGCGCTTGAAGACAGTTTCTGGGACGGACGGGGTGCCGGAATGACCGGCACGAAGATGGTTCTGCATTTCGGAAAGGTGTCAGAATAGTGCCGGAAGCGCAAGCACGATGCTTCTTGGAGCGGATGACGCGACCATGTCTGCGCGATGGCCCTGACTGCCTGATTGCCACCTTGCCTTAAGACCGCAGCCTCCCTTCCAGTTGATTCCCACCTATTACTTGGAGGGGTGAGTCAACAACCAGCAACGCGTAAAGGAGCAATATGAACAGGCTATCGGTAATCCTGACCCTTGTGCAGATGGTGTGGCGGGTAATCATCAACGTGGACCGCGAGATCATTCACCCACTGGTGACAAAGTGGCGGGAGGAAGAGGCAAAGAAGAAGACGGGTGGAGGCGGCTCCGCGGCCGGAGGGGCAGTTGCGGCGTTACTGCTTGCCTGCCTGCTCTGCAGTTCCTGTGCGTATTTGAAGCAAGGTGTGGGACTGCTGGAGCACTACCTGCAATCGACGCAGACAACCACCAACACCCCGGCGCCGGCGAGTACGAACCTACCGGCGACGCGGATGCCGACGCCGCCTCAGCCACCGGAAACTGCCGGCGATCTGTCGTGCCATGAGCCAGCAGCGAACCGACCCGGGGGGAACGGACTCACCCTTGACCTACAATAACGCTATGAGCACGGCCATGGCGACGAAGAATGCACCCATCAGGACCTTGCTGAACACCACGTTCCGTTTGCTCCAGTTGAGAAGGGTCACGGTCTTCAATCCCAAATACGTCAGTATGAAGACTGTCACCAGCGGCACCAAGAACATGAGGTTGTAGAGAAGAAGGTAGCCAAGAGCCTTCGTGCCGGACTGGCCGGACTTCGCGACGAGGACTAGGGTCGGCACGTAGACCTGACCAGTGCACACGCTCTCCATGACCGTTACCAGCGCGCCGACGACAAGTGCGCCCAGGATGAGGTTCCCCCCCCTTATGCCGGATCGCATGATGCTGTGGATTCGCTCCTTGATGCCCTTGGGAAGCTGGAGCGTTACGTCCTTGGCATTGCCACTCCTACCGTATCGCCAGGCGTCAAGGAACGACAGAATGGCGAAGATCCCCAGAAGCAGGACCATGGCGGCTTCGACAGCTTTGCGGACAAGCGGAAAGCCCTCGCAGGAATGGATAAAGCGCATCAGTCCGAACCCGATTGCCGTGTAGGTGACGAAGGAGGCAATGCAGAAAGGGATACCGACCAGGAGCAGCCGGCGGCCCTTTACTCCCGATACGGATAGCAGGCTCATGAAGAAGACCAGCGTACCGATGGCGCAGGGATTTATGCCGTCGGTGAAACCAGCGGCGAGGACAGCGGGAAGCGCGAATCTCCGCAGGCGTTCCTCAGCCAGGCTCTCGCACGCCTGTGTACGCTGCGGTATTGCAATGTGCTCGGGCACCTGCCAGCCGGGAACCAGCCTTTCGGCAACACATTGGTCAACTCTTGCAAGTAGTCCTGTCTTTATTGCATCGAAGCCGTTGAAAACATGCCGAAAGTCTACAACCATCATCACCGGCTCATTCTTCCTTATCTGCAAAGCCTCCTGGTAGGCCACAAGCCGGACTGTATTGCTGAGAATGTTCACATCGTACCGATTCAGAATAATGAATTCTTCAAATCGCTCATTGAGTTCCGGCAACACCTGGGTTTTAACCCTCTGACAGTCTGCACAACCAGCCTGATAGAAGTAGTCGATCGTGACTGGCGGCGGTGCAGCGTTGGCGGACAGACAGGAGCACGCAAGAATAGCGAACACGTTTCGGCACAGTGACTTCATGGTCCGATACTACCAGCATTCCTGCTCATGTCAGGACTGAATTGCAGCAGGCGTGATGTTAAGTTTCTTTTGCAGAGGCGTACTCAATATGCAATAGTAGCCGCCATGAAACTTCATATGCTGACGTGCCTTCTCCTTGCATCAACATCCATCGCGGAAGAAGCTGGACGTATCGAGGTTGTCGGAAATGACTCTATTGATTTCGGAAGGTATCCAGCCTGGGAGAAGAAGGTGGCCGTATATCAGATTAAGTATTCCGGGAAGGGCAAGCTGGAGATCCTGAATATCAGAAAGACCTGCGGCTGTGCGTCTGCCGTTTGCGACAAGAAGGTTCTGAGAGCGAATGAGACGGCCAACGTGGAAGTGGTGATCCTGCCCAATTCGATCTTCGGCCTCTACAGTAAGAATACCTTCGTGGAGAGCAATGATCCGGCCACTAAGTTCCTGAGACTCACCGTGGCCGGCAATTCCATTCCGCTGATTGAGGTCAGCCCGGCGCTAGAGATCAATGCTGGCAGAATCAAGGCCAACGCTTCATGGACTCAATCATTCGATCTCAAGGCAACGGAGCCCGGGGTTGTGCTTGGTGACGTCAAGACGGAGAGCAACTACAAGGTCGAAAATAAACTGCAGAAGTTAGCGGGACGGGATGGTCATTACGCACTGAGCGTGAATCTCGTGCCCTCCGCCGAATCAGGCGATTTCAGATGCACGATGAGCATGCCGGTGACGACACCAACCAACCATCCGCCGATAAGGATTCTGGTAACCGGCAGAATCGGGACAGAGCTGTCGGCGGTCCCCGGAATAGCCTACCTTTCTCTATCAGGCGATCCCCAGACAAGGGTATTTTCCTTGCGGGTGCTGGGGGAACGGACGAAGGTGCTGAGGCCAGAAGAACTCAGCCTGCCGGTGCACAAGGATGCAGCGTTCGGCGTGAAGCCGGTCGCGCAGTGCCACGGGTTGGAAGTGACGGCCACGTTTGGGCCTGAGTTTGCCAAGGAGCTTTATGCAGAGGAGACCATCCCGCTGGAGTTCAAGATCCGTGGCACCTCATCCGCAACGGTCGTTTGCATGATAAGGAAATAGGCGAGGAATACGATGAAGAAACTGGCCGTGGTTGTTGTAGTGTTCGGAGCAATAGGTGTGGTTGCTGTTGCGAGGATCTGCGGCGGAAAGAACATCAGTGCTGCTCCATCACCGGTGATTCCTGAAAGAAGTGAGGCCGTCAATTCCGCTGTTCCGTCGCCTGCAGCGGCTACAGCACCAATTGTGCCGCCTGCGAACCAGACAGATGCCCCACTTGCCGCCAGAGCCCGACCAAGAATGACGAATTCACTCGCTGAGGTTACGTTCAAAGTCGACAAGGTGGAACCGATTCCCGGCAATCTGCTCGTGATATTGGGGCAGAACGAGAAGAAAGACTACTTCACCCGGATCAAGACGGTTCATAAGCTTGCCAAGAATCTGTCACAGCCGGAGATCAATACCCTCTACCTCTTCCTGAACCGCAAGAACAACGAGGACAGCCTCAAGCCAGAGGAGTTTGACGCCCTGAAGAATGAGGTCTCGATGGCCATTATGGGACAGGAAAAGAAGCCCTTGAATTATGCCAACAATCTCATGGCGATGTATGCCGACATTGCACATGACGTCGTGTGGCGGGATTATTTGTTATGTGCCGCGCTTCTGTCGTAGCAAAGTGCCGTTTTGTGCCGAATTAGGG
>JBAXMA010000121.1:0-8244 GCA_037134535.1 bacterium | reverse complement strand
GTGTGAGCCTGACTGTTGTAGCCGTGACTGCGAAGGCTTTTGGCGTGCGGCTGATTCCGTTTTCATGGGCGAATACGACACTTCGGAACCTCCGTCATGGCAGCCCGGTAAACATCGAGACAGACATTCTGGAAAAATATGTCCGTCAGCGTTCAGTAAGCGGACATTCGGCAAGCGGACATGAAGGATCTGTGACTACGGATCACCTGCGTGACGCTGGATTTATCCTGTAGATCATTTTCAAACGCCCATTGACTTGTGTCCAACGCCTGTGGTATCAATCTTGGTCGCATCAACAACGGGAGAACACGTGAGCACTCAGGCCGAGAGACTTGCAGTAGTCCAGGACGTAGACCTCCGCATCATCAGACTTCAAAAAGAGATACAGGATATTCCTGTTCGTAAGAAGATGATCGAATCGACCTGTGAACATAAAAAGAAGGACTTCACGGCCGCAAAAACGGTAGTTTCGGGCAAGCAGTCTGCAGCCAAGCAGCTGGAGCTTGAAATCGAGACAGTTAACCAGAAGATCCGGAAGCTCCGCGAGCAGCAGCTCCAATTGAAGAGCAATAAGGAATTCAAGGCCATGGAGGATGAGATCCGCCTGGCCGAAGCAGAAATCCGGAAGATAGAAGAAAAAGAACTCGCACAGATGGAAGAGATCGAGCAGGTGAAGCACACCATGGGCTCAGCAAAGCATTTGGTTGACAGGGCTGATGCCGAGAGGAATTCCGAGCTTGCCGCGCTGGATGTCAGGAATGCGGAGATATCAGCTGAACTGGAAAGATGTCTGGCAGAGCGAGCTGAGAAGGCCGCATCTGTAGATCCAAAGTGGCTGATGAAATACGAGCCATTGATCAAGGGCAAGAAAGACCGGGTTCTTACAAAAGTCGAGCGAGGCGTCTGCGGCGGGTGTAACATGAAGCTCGCACCTCATGTCGTTCATGATGCAGCCAGGGGCGATTTGATCGTCAGCTGTTCCCATTGTGGCCGATTGCTCTATTGACACCTGTGCGATTGACCCTATCATATCAACAGTTCTTTGAACGGGATTGTATCTATTTATCGTTCGGCAGGGGCGCTCGGTCGCTCTCGCGGCAACGCGGGGGAGGAAAGTCCGGACTCCGCAGGGCAGGATGTCCCGGTGTAGTGCTGGGAGGTCTTCTGTAAATCGGAAGAGACGGAAAGTGCCACAGAGAATATACCGCCACGGGTTCGAAAGAATCCGGGGTAAGGGTGAAAAGGCGGTGTAAGAGACCGCCGGGCAGTGCAGTAATGTACGCCGCATGGTAAACCCCGTCCGGAGCAAGATCAAATAGGAAGCTGATTGGGGCGGCCCGCCTCTGCCTTATGGCGCAGTTTCGGGTTGATCGCATTAGATAAATGACCGACATTTGAACAGAATCCGGCTTATGTCCTCTGCCGAACGATATCAAATTACAGCAAGGCGAGTCGCCTTGCTGATACTGGCTGGTTGCCTTGCCGGGACCGCGCTGCTTTTGTTTGGCCTCTCGCGACTGCCTTCTCTGAAACGGTCAACGATTGAATCTGCACTTAGCCGCCGTCCATGGCCTGACCAATCTCAACTTGTGGAATCTCTATCCAGTTCAGACTGGTCGATCTTCCGTAATATCCGTAGCACAGCCGGCAATATGAGCTCGCTTGCACAGCGCTTCCGGCTGGCAGGCATATTCTGCTGGACTCCCACAGAAACAGGCAGCACAGGAACTGTACGCAAAGCGATCATCGACAATATGCAGGTCAAACCCATGAAGGAAGTTGTGGCCATTGAGGGCGACACAATTGATGGCATCGTTGTGACCAGGATCTTCGAGAAAAGCATAATCCTTCGTGACGGCAGTCTGGAGGAGGAGTTGTTTCTGGCATTTGCCGGGGCAGGGACTGGAACCGTGGCCTCCGCCTCATCAGACGGCAGTCCGTCTGGATCCCTGGGCAAAGCGGTCTACACCAACCGGTTCGGAGCCTACATGGGTGACAGCCGCTGGGTTATGAACCGGGATGGGCTTCTGGCCTACGCTCAGGAGCTGACCGACAGTCCGGCCCGTGCCGAGAAGCTGTTCGAGTCAATGGCACCGGTTTACGGGCAAGGTCCGGGCGGCAGACGGGTTGTCGAGGCCTACAAGCTCAAGGTTACAGGCGAAAAGGAATTCTATGATGCCGTCGGACTGGTCGAAGGCGACGTAGTCCGCAAGGTCAACGGCGAGCCGGTAACCAGCAAACGGCGGGCAATGCAGTGGATCAACTCCTTCCGTTCCGGATCGGAAAGCGCATTCCTTATGGACATCGAGCGAGACGGCAAACCCGTTAAGCTTGAGTACATGATGCGGTAGGTCCTGCTTGCTTGCCAGAGCCGGAGAGCCGCCAATATTCAGATCCGCTAATCGAACCAAAACCAGAAGTTATCATAGTATGCGACCCACCTGATAATAGACCGCATGTCCATATATAGTGCTTTTGCCGGATGCCTAGTAGACATAAGATATATTATACGACGTTGATTCAAAGCCGAGAGAATACGCGTGATTTCGAAGAAAGCATGGTAACGGGCGACGTTTCGATGAGGTTTGCAGACGGATTCTGCGTGGTATGCGTACGAACACTGATCACTAACGCTTGATCAGGCCCCAGCGCGTCTGGCCACCGGCGGTGAACGGCCAATAGACCACGAATGCCGGACCAACGAGCCTCTCCTTGGGTACTGGTCCCCAATACCGGCTATCCAGGCTGGATCGTGTGTTATCTCCGCAAGCAAGGTATTGGTGTGCCTTGAGTTCAATCGAAGGGTTCTCTTCATTGATCTTGGTCGGCCATGACCACTGTGATGCAAACTGATAACCGTAGTACCCTGGTTCCCGGCGCCCGATCGCACCTATCTTGTAGTCGATTACAGGCTTGCCATCCAAAAGGATCTGAGGTGGAGCAATTGTGAGACGATCCCCCGGAATGCCAACCATTCTCTTTATGTAGTGCGTATCCGGAGGAAGGCCCGGATGGATTCCTGTCGTAAGGAAAACCATGACCTCGCTTCGCCTCGGCTCACGAAAGTTCCAGCTGATCATATCCACAAAGACGTGATCGCCGGCAAGTTCATAGCCTGAGGCGAGAAGCTGACCTTTAACCACATTCTCGCCATCCTTCACATGTGCCTTCATCTTGTCATAAGCTTTGGCACCCAATACGCTTTGACCGATCATGATCCTGACGTTTCTAGCAAAGCATCCATCGCTGCGAACCGGATCAGCCGCCCGCTGAATACCATTCATGTCTTCCAGAAAGACAACTCGTCCAGACCGGTCGGCACGCGCCTCGGTGTACCATTCGCCAGTCACCAGATACTTCGCGCACTGAAGAGCATATACGGAGTCAAGGATACCGGATTTCTCACCGGCTTTGTATGTGATGCCATACAGGGTAGGTTGCATGGATCCAGTGGGAATTTTGAACGGCTGCAGGAAATATGAACGGCACGCCATCGCAACACCAAGGGCAACCGCAATGATCTCCGCATACTCCCGGAATATCGACCACGAACGGATAGGCATGACCTCTTTGACTGCTGTCGCAAGACGATCGAGTCGATCCTCCATGACATCAAACTTCTTATCCTTTAGTGCCTGCCTGACCGCATTGGCTTCGGCGTCCATCTTTGCCAGTACCGCCGGGATCGCTATGTCCTCACGCATATTCCGTGCGTAGGCAACGTGACGAAGAAGCCCGATGGCTGCCTTGCGAAGGTCCCTGCGCTGCCAGAACCCGATCCGCACGCCAACATTGCCTTGATCAATGCTCATATCATCCCCCCAACCTGCCCGTTACCACCACCGGACTCATGTCCTACATTCCGGCCTTCAACACTGATATAAACGCCTTCTGCGGAATATTCACCTTGCCGACCAGCTTCATGCGCTTTTTCCCTTCCTTCTGGCGGTCCAGAAGCTTTCTCTTACGTGAGACGTCGCCGCCGTAGCACTTGGCAGTTACGTCCTTTCGCAGGGCGCGGATGGTTTCGCGGGCAATAATTGTCTTGTTAAGCGCAGCCTGCACCGGAATGGCGAACATATGAGCCGGGATAGCGTCCTTAAGAAGTGCGCAGATGTCCCGACCTCGCGACTGTGCTTTTGTCCGGTGCACCATGCAGGAAAACGCATCAACAGGCTCGCTGTTAAGCAGAATATCCATCCGGACCACGTCACTGGCAACATATCCGGCATAGTCGTAGTCCATTGATGCATATCCGTGACTGACACTCTTGAGCAAGTCGTGAAAATCAACGAGTATCTCGTTCAAAGGCAGCGTACAGATCAGCATTACCCGCAGCTGGTCAATGGAATCGGTTCTGTCTAGTGCGCCGCGCCGATCTCGTACAAGTTTCATCACATCGCCGATATTCTCATTATGGCAGATGATTGAGGCCCTGATCATGGGCTCCTCGATGTGTTCGATATGCGTCGGATCAGGCAGGTTGATAGGATTATCCAGTTCTATTGAAGTACCATCGCGCATGAAGACCCGGTATACAACAGACGGATACGTATTGATTATGTTGAGGTCGAATTCACGGCGCAAGCGTTCCTGAACAATCTCCATGTGCAGAAGGCCAAGGAATCCGCAACGGAACCCGAAACCCAGCACAGCGGATGATTCCGACATGTGAGTGAATGCACTATCGTTCAAGCTGAGTTTTTCAATGCCGTGCTTCAGGCGCTCATGATCGTCCGCTGTGATGGGATAAACACCGCTGAACACCATGGGCCTGACACGCTTGAAGCCTGGAAGCGGAGTCACCGCAGGCGCAACTGCCGAGGTCACGGTATCGCCGATCTTCAATTCTGCAGGCAGCTTGATTGTTGACACAAAATAGCCAACTTCCCCTGCCCCCAGGCTATCGACAGCAAGCTGCTTGGGCTTGAACACACCGACTTCCTTGATGACTGTGGTTCCGCCCGTTGCCATCAGAAGTATTTTGTCGCCGGAGCGCAGGCAGCCCTGCATGACTCTGACATATGCTATCACACCGCGGAACGAGTCATAGACCGAATCAAACACCAGCGCCCTCAAAGTTTCTTCCCTGGTCCCCTTTGGCGGCGGAATCTCACGGACAATTGCTTCCATGAGTTCAGTAACTCCGGAGCCAGTCTTCGCGCTGATACAGAGCCGCTCTTTCATCTCAATTCCGAGCACATCTCTGATCTGGCGAATAGATCCTTCGACATCGGCATTGGGAAGATCGATCTTGTTCAGAACCGGGATGACTTCAAGATTATTCTCCATTGCGAGATAAGTGTTCGCAACTGTCTGAGCTTCGACTCCCTGTGCTACATCCACAACCAGCACGGCACCTTCACAGGCCGCCATACTGCGAGACACCTCGTAGTTGAAGTCCACATGACCTGGCGTGTCGATGAGGTTGAAGTCATAGACCAATCCGTCCTTGGCCATATATTGCATTGTTACCGGGTGCGACTTGATAGTAATTCCGCGCTCGCGTTCAAGGTCCATGCTGTCAAGCACCTGGTCGCGGAAATTGCGGTCCTCAATGCTGTGGGTAAGCTGAAGAATACGGTCGGCCAGCGTTGATTTACCATGGTCAACGTGAGCGACTATGCAGAAGTTACGGATCTGTTCGAGTGGTTTCATATCTGAGACTCAATGGCTTTCTGACGCATTAGTTTAATTTCAGCCGCCATGTCTGCGGCCCTGAAAAGGGCCACACCGGCAACAAAGCAGTTTGCGCCATGCGAAGCGCAAGCAGCTATCGTATCGCGGTTGATACCACCGTCCACCATGATATCCTTATCTTCCCCTACGGCGGCAATGCGACGGCGCAATGTTTGTATCTTTGGCAATACATCCGGACGGAACGGCTGACCACCATAACCGGGCTGAACGGTCATGAATAGAATTTCATCAACGAGGTCAAGAACCGGAAAAACGGCTTCGGCCGGGGTTCCAGGGTTCAGTGTAATGCCGGCCCTTATTCCGCGCTTGCGTATGGAGGCAAGCACGCTACGGACGTCACTCTTGACTTCAATGTGAATAAGAACCGTTGAAGCGCCGGCGTCCATAAACGTTTCTGCAAACGCTTCAGGATTTTCGAGCATGAGATGCACATTAAGCGGAATCAGTACAGCTTTCTTAACCATCCTGACGACATCCGGGCCCATGCTGAGATTCGGCACAAAATGCCCGTCCATAATATCGAGATGCACCGCATCACCGCCAGCCGTTTCGACTCTCCTGGACTCCGCCTGAAGGTTTCCGAAGTCAGCGCCCAGCAACGACGGCAATATTTTCACTTTGAGCGGCATATCGATTACAGTCCAATCCAAAATAGTCAGTAATGGTATCAGGCCTATTCCTGAGGGGTCGGATAGTACAGGAGTGAACCAAGTAATGTCAATTGCTCCCCCTTGGTTTCAACGGTAGAAGTCTCAGCTCATCGCTTGGTGCTTCGCCGCTCTTCAATAAATGCAAATGCCGACTCGGCGTTTGCATTCACGATCAGGGCAGCAGGGAACTTTGCGCGTTGCAGATGAGGTCGCACGGCTGAATCCATGCCGATTTCGGTGAGAGTGTGGGCATCCGAATTGAGTGCGATCCGGCAACCTGTTTTCAGGCAGGCCGCGATCAACTGGTCGGTTTCCTCATCAGGCACCTGCCGTAAATCACTCTTGGAGTTATTCAACTCGAGGACTACACCCTGCTTCGCCGCGGCAATTGCAAGCCGCTCGTAATCAACCGGGAACATTGTGCTGTTGGGGTGAGACACGATGTCGACATATGGATTGGCCTCAATCGCCCTGATAAGCAGATCAGTGCAGACATTCCGTGGCTGATTGCAGTGTTCACCAAGATGAAGGCCGAGGAGAACTATATCCATATTCTTCAAAAACTGGATGGGGCAATCGATCTTCCCATGTTCCACGAGAACATTGCACTCCATCCCTTTCAGTAGACGTATTCCCTGAAGTGGTTGCTGGAGGCGATCAAAGAAGACGCTGCTGATGCGGCCACCAAGAGCAGGACCATGATCTGTGATGGCCAGCCCCTTAAGGCCGAGCACTCTGGCGGCCTCAAGTAATTCCATTATGGTATGCAGTCCGCAGCCACTGAACATGCTATGTGAGTGCAGATCAACTTCAATCATGAGAGGCCCTCAATCCCCGACTGTGATGTCGCAGAGTCCCACACCTCGCCCGGCCGATCAGGATATGTAAGAGCAAGCGACACGTGGGCGAGCGAGTGTTTCTGAAGGTTCTTTGTAACGGTCGCAACTGCGAGTTCAGGCTTGTTGCAGTCCGAGCTGATGTGAGCAAGAAATACCTTCTTCAACCGCATTCCAGCGCATTCTACTATAAGTTCGGCAGCGCATCTGTTTGACAGGTGTCCCTGCCGCCCGGAAATCCGCTGCTTAAGCGCCCATGGGCGGTCAGCATCACGCAGCATTGTCTCATCATGATTTGCCTCAAGAACGATAGCATCGCAGTTCTTCAGCTTTTCCCTTACAACATTTGTAACCATTCCAATATCTGTAACAATACCGATGCGAACATCCTCCGCTGAGAAGATGAATCCTACCGGATCGAGCCCGTCATGGCAGACCGTAAACGGCTCAACGACTATTTCACCGACTGGAAATGGAAATCCTGTAGTAAACACCTGCCATGGAAGCTCGACATAGCCTGGACTCTTCTCGATGCCTTGTATAGTTCCTGAGTTCGCATAGACGGCAGCTTTCAATTTCCTGTGCAATACCCCCAGCGAGTTCACATGATCGCCGTGTTCATGAGTCAGGAGTATTGCGCGTATGATGGCAGGATCAAGCCCGACCTCGGAAAGTCGTTTAAGAGTTTCTTTGCCACTCAGCCCGGCGTCAACAAGCAGGGCTGCTGAGCCTGCCGAAACATAAATACAGTTGCCCGAACTACCACTGCCAAGCACACAAAATCGCATTTCAGTTCTCCCCTGCTCTGCTTTCCAGAACTATCCGTCAGAAATGCAAGCGGAAGCAACTCAAAAGACCACTCAAAAGGTCACTGCTTCAGGCTGCGTCAAGAAAGGCAATCAAGCTCATTCCGCGGCTCGGCGGGACGCCTCGCCCCATAGCTATCAAGCTAAGGATCCCACGGCTAAAATTCGCTAAGTTATCAATCGTTCTCGTCCTCAGAGAGGCGGAGCCGAGCGGTCCTCGTCCTCGTCCTCGAATTGGTGCCTGTTTCGAGG
>JBAXMA010000120.1:0-8285 GCA_037134535.1 bacterium | reverse complement strand
GAGAGGTCGCCTCGCTCCTAGCGGCCTAACTGCACCAAATCGCAGATGCGCCCATGAGAATGCCAGGCACCCCTCCGTTCTTGCGGACACAACATGACTTGTGGTACTTTTTGACCCAGTGATCGAAATTGATCGCGATTATCTCATTTGCCAGTATAAACAGTCAGCAGGCTGAACCATGCGCTACGCGATAGTTTCCGATATTCACGCGAATCTGCCGGCATGGAAGGCGGTCCTGCGAGACATCAAATTGAACGGTGCCGACGAAATCATCTGCCTCGGTGATGTCGTCGGCTACGGCCCCATGCCCCGGGCAGTCCTTGATGACGTTCACGAACACATTGACCAGATGGTAATCGGCAACCACGATGCCGTTGTCTGCGGCAGGTTTGACGAGAACAACTTCACCGAAAGCGCACGCAAGATAATTCAATGGACTCGCGACCAATTGAGTGATGAGGCGGTATCGCTCTTTTCGTCACTGCCATCTGATCTTGCCGGAGACGGGTTCGCTGCCGCCCATGCCGAAATTGCTGATCCGGAACGCTTCGGCTATATCGAGGACGAGCAGATGGCCCGCGAATCGTTCATTGCCAGCGATGCCACCATGATTTTTGTAGGACACACCCATCTGGCAAGCATTTTTATCCAGGACATTCTGACTGGTTCAATCTATCAGCACCACTCTGTCGATTTCTCTGCCGCAACTGACATGCGTTACATTGTCAATGTCGGATCCGTCGGCGACCCAAGAGACAGGGACGACATCCGGGCATGTTACTGTCTGTACGACGTCGAAAGCAAAGAAGTCACCTACCGCCGTGTTCCATTTGACCTGGCCACATACCGGCTCGGCCTTAAACAGAGTGGCCTTTCCATATATCCGTATTTTCTTTCCAGTGTAGACGGCCATCCGGAGGTGATTCCTGTTCAGGACTGGAAGCCCAAAATAGTTGTACGCCCCACCCGCTCACCGGCTGGAATAAAACTTTCCAGAAGTCACCTCGCCCGTGTCACCATGCCGGGCGCAGCCAATCCAAACATTCTCTGCACTACATCGACTGACGAGAAGAAGAAGCATGCGCTTGTGCGCAAGCATAAAGGATTCATTGCCAGGGAACGGCAGGATCTCGCAGATGCGCACAGGGAAAAGCAGGAACTGGCGGCAAAGCTCACATCAATGCAGAAATCGGCCCTTGCGCGAAGACGGAATAAGAGATAACACCCATGCATTACTACGCAATAGACTTGGAGAGCTTTGTCTTCTCAGGAGCACAGAAGTACACCCGGCTCTGCAGTGAGGAGCGGAAGCGTATTGATGGCGGGACAGTCGTCAGGCACACCGAACAGGTCCTGGAACTGCTTCGTAGTCATCGCACAAAACTCTCATTCTTCATTGTCGGCGAAATCAATGACTGGTACCCCGATCTCGTTGATAGCATAAGCAGAGAAGGCCACGAGATCTGTTATCACACGCATAACCATACCTATCTGAGAGAACCCGGCATGATCGCAAGCGAGTTGGAACAGTCCAGAGACTTTCTGGCGCGTTATAGGATCAAGGGCTTTCAGGCCCCAGCGATCATATTTCACAAAGAGGACTACAAGTTTCTTGCAAAGAGTGGATTCCAATACTCGGCGTCGGTCTATTCTTCCGCCGAACCTTACAAAATGGATGGAGTCCTTGAGATACCTGTATCCACCAGCCCAAGAAAGCCCGGGATCATTCCAGTCGACTACCCGGCACGAATGAGTCTGGGCATGCTGACCAGAGAGGTGCCATTCGGATCAAGCTTTCTGCTCAAGTGTATGGGGTGGCGGAAGATCTCTTCCTATATAAAACTATGTGAAACATCAGGCAGGTCGGCAAATCTCTTCATCCACAACTGGCAATTATTCAAGGAGCCGGCCGCAGCCAGGAGGGACAGGTTCATGGAGAACTTACGTAACCCCATTTCTATTCCGTATAGCTTCAACGTTCTTGAAGAATTCCAGTGTCTGCTGAAGGAACATCAGTTCGGCAGGATGGATGAGGCACTGAAACGTATATGAAAAAGCGCATCTATGTAATTATCTCAGAGGAGCCGGTTTTTCACCCCATTCTCGCAGAGGGGCTGGTTCGTGAGCTGACTCCCGCGCACGACATAGTTGGCATCACCCTTGCCATCGGCGACACACGTAAAATCGGGTTCGCATCGCGGATGAAGGAAACCTTTGGCATGTTCGGGCTCTTCGCATTCCTTTGCCTTGCGAAGCAAAGCGTGATCTATAAATTGTTCGCCATTTTAGGACTGCGGCAGAAGGGCGCACCTTTCTCCGTGAAACGGGTCGCAACTCGTCATGGAATTCCATGCGTCACAAGCTGGAACGTCAATGAGCCGGACCATATCGCCCTGCTGAAGAGCATGCGACCAGATGTCATCATCTCTTCGAACGGTCACATCTTCCGCAAAGAGCTGCTGACGCTTCCGACACTAGCCTGCATAAACAGGCATACATCTCTTCTTCCACGTTACGGTGGACTGTGGCCAGTACTCCAGGCGATGCTTAATGATGAGAGGCTGATAGGCCAGACGATTCACACCATGACGACAAGCATCGATGATGGCTACATTCTGGCGCAGGAAAAGTTTGACGTTGGCCCCGATACCACATTGTACGGAATCTATGCGAAGTCATTCCGGAGTGCGCCGTCACTCATCAAGAAGGCAATTGACAACCTGATAGCTGACAGCAAGACCGCAATGCCTCCCGATGAAAAGAGTTACTTCGGCCACCCGACTGCAGTGCAAGGCAGAATGTTCAGGCGCAAACACAAGTTCTTCAGAATCGGCGAACTAGTGCGAAGATGTGAGTGAACTGAAGCGAGGGTTGGTTCAGCTTTGCCGGATTGTCCCTGGGCAAGGCTCTGATGCGTCACGTCATTTGATCCAGTTCGTCCCGGACCGATCTTGCAAGGCTCTCGAGCGTGAACGGCTTCGCTATGAACTGGCTGGCGCCCAGCATGGCAGCTTCCTGAGTTCGGCCAGACATCCCATGCCCGCTGACTATGATGCACCTCTGTTTCGGGAACAGTTTCAGGATTTCGCGATAAGTATCCAGTCCGTCAAAATCATCGCCCATTATCATGTCGAGAAGCATCAGATCGAATGGTGATGCCCGTCCCTTATTTTCCTGGAACATCTTCAACGCCTCGCGGCCATGTGCAGCAACTGTGACTCTATAACCAAGTCTCTCTAGAAACCGTTTTGCCATAACACGTTCCTGCTCGGAGTCATCGACAACCATGATGGTTTCTGTTCCCCGTGGCAGATTACCGCCCTTTTCACCCGCAACGCTATCCTTCCAGTTCACAGGAAAGCAGAGTGCAAACTCTGTCCCACTGCCGGCCATGGACGTAGCGTTTACAAATCCCTTGTGCGCCTTCACAATGCCATAAGTCACGGCCAGATTCAGCGGTCCCGCTTTGGTCTGATCCGGAGATCCATACGGCTCAAAGATCCGGTCGAGACTCACCCCGTCGACTTCCTTCCCTTCATCGACAACCCAGAGAACCGCGTAGTCCCCCGGCGGAATAGCCTCGTATTTCGCCAACCCTTCACCCACATGCAGATTCTTGGTGCGGATAACAATCTTGCCACCTCCAGGCATAGAAGCCATTGCTCTTGCAAGCAGACCGAACAATGCCTCCACAAGGTGCAGTTCTGAACCTGAAACCGGTAACAAATCCTTAGCAAGTTCGGTCTTGATCACAACTGCTAAGTTCGCTTCCTGCTGCTCTGAGAGGTCAGAGCTGTTAAGGCATGTCATCACTACGGAATTGAGGTTAACCACGGACACATCAGTCGCTGGTATGCCGCTAATGTACAGCAGCTCTGTGATAAATGCCGATGCTTCATTAACTGCGGCAGAAGGAGTCTCGAGCTGTCCTCGGACATCAGGCGGATCTGAAACAGCCGGTGCAGTCATTAACGCCTCAGTAGTGTTGCGCATACGCTCGAGAATTCCAGTAAGACGACCGGCTGCGCCTGTAGCAAACAGAGCGAGAGCCTCCATTCGTCTTGCCCTCGACTGCAGCACCTGTTGTTCTGCTTCCTGCACCTCACCTTCGACACGCTTCGTGATATCTTCCCCTGCACTGATCAACGCCATCGCCTGTCCGTTCTCCCCACGCAATACAGAGTAATGCCATGCAATGACCCTCTCCTCCCCATTCCTGTCGAATATCATTCCGGTGTAATCTCTCTCTCCAACTGGATCACCGCTAGCCAGTTTTTTTGCCTGGTCACGCGCAAAGTCGCGAACACCGACCGGAACATAATTGTCATAGAACTTTCTTCCAACGACATCCTCCCTGGCGTAAGCAAGCACCTGACATGCCCTGCGATTTACGAATCGCACCACACCCTCCGTGTCAGTGATCACAACAATCACGCCCAGGATGTCTATGTACTCTTCCGCCTGGCGCAGCGCCACCCTGGTCTTATCGATATCAGATGTCAGCAGGCCCACGCGGTGCTCAAGCTGCGAGACACCAATCTTCCGGCTTTCATTCTCGCGTTTGAGCTGTTGAACTGATGATTCGGACTGTCGGTGATTGTTCCTGAGACGTATGTATGACTGAGCTACAATCAAACCGACCAGCATGATGCCGACTGACGAGATAAGTCGATGGAGGATCTCTCGATCCCATAATACATTGCTGAGGACGGTTTCCACTATCCAGAAGACAGCTGCTGCAGCGAATGACAATATAATGATCAACAGGTTCTTCTTCATCAATGCCCCCGCTTGTCACGACACAGGTATACTATGCACAATTGTTCAGGACAATTCAAGAACAGGTATTGATCCGGAACGGACGCAGGATAACGATGACCGGAGTCCTGAAAAGATACTGAACAATTCTCGACGCTCCTAAATAACCGTCGAAATATTCTTGCTATCCGCTAATCTCACGGCAGTATGTAAAAACTTTTTTAGAAGCAGTTTCCCTTGCATCAGACAACGAGTAACGCAGAGTGGGTCAGAATGGACAAACAGTGAATTTAGTGAGCACGAAAATGCGATTCGCCGGGTCTATATTTGTGCTGACAGCTCTGCTTTCACTGAACCTCACCGCCTCTATTGCATTGGCAGAAGACTCAGATGACGCTACGTCCGAGCGTTACTACACCGGTAATGCTCTCTATAATAGAAAGCTCTACACGGCTGCCATTCCAGAGTACCAGGCGTTTATCGCACAGTATCCAACCCATACGAAGGCTGATCAGGCAAGACTGGGGCTGGCACTGAGCTACTTTGGATCCGGAAACTATGCCCTGGCGGAGCCTCTCTTCAAGACCCTTTCCACATCTGGTGCAACCGGCGACAAGGCACAACTGATGGTTCTCCTCGGTCAGTGTCATCTGAAACTACATGGACTACCGCAAGCAGAGAAGACTTTCGCTGCAGCTGCGGAAACCCAGGGCGAAGCTAGTTTCCGTAACTCAGCCCTCGCTATGCTTACCGACGTCCGCTACCAGATGAACGACTGGACCAACACAATTATCTCATCGGATAAACTCATCGCGGCAGATCCGACAGGTCCGATGACGGGACGAACCGGTTATCAGGGTGCATATGCCCGTTTTCAACTGAGACAGTATCAGTCAGCAATCAAGGCACTCGTGTCACTGCTGCCTGTGACAAAGGGAAGCGTAATTGCAACGAAGACTGCCTTCCTTCTGGGCGAGTCCTTTCTGGCGACGGGAGATGCCACTAATGCCGCAGCACAATACAGCGCCGCGACGACCAACGAGTCCGGACCGTTCGCGGCTCAAGCCTTCTACCGCCTCGGTTGTGCCAACTTCCAGCTCAAGAAGTATGACGAGACGCTGCACGCGATGTCAAAGTCACTCGGGTTTCAACCCACAAATGGTTTCTACTCAGAAGCCAGACTTCTTTCCGGACGAGCCGCCCTTGAGAAGAAAGACTGGGGAACAGCTGACGCATTTCTCAGGCCGCTGAGTCAGGCAACGAATAACGTTTCCGCCGAAGCCAGTCTCTGGCATGCCAGAGCATATTCGCGGCAGAACAATAATGTCGAAGCCGAAAGAATTCTTATCGGCATGCTGCCCCGTTTCCGGGCTGAGAATTCAGCGATCCTTCTTGACCTGTTGCAAGATGCAGCCTCATCTCTGATGGCCCAGCACAAATACGACAAGGCTGCAGAACTCTTTTCGGAGATGGAGCAGCGTGGAGCGAAAGATGAGCGACTGTCAGATGTGCTTCGTCTTCATGCCACTTGCCTCCACTACGCGAAGCAATTCGCTAACAGTCAGACTTACACCACTCGTTATCTGGTCATTAACAAGACGAATGCAGCAGTGCCTTTCCTGAATGAAGCACTTTTCATGCACGCAGAGAACCTGTACCTCTCACCGCAACCGCAACCCGAGGCAGCTCTTGAAAGTTTCCGGACATTCCTTGCACTTTTCCCCAAGGACTCAAATGTCGATTCGGCGACATTCCGTGTCGCTCAGATACTGTATAAGAAAGGTGATCTCGCCGAGACACTGAAGACAATCACACCTCTGGCAAAGAAAGAGCCGCAGGGAAAGATCTTCAATCAGGTACGTTTCATTGCCGGCGACTCTCATTTCCGGCTCCAAGCCTGGGTTGATGCAGTCACAAACCTTTCGCTGTTCGTCTCGAAGGTCTCCCCCGCCGAACCCAACTATGACGCGGCTTTGATGGAAATGGGGCTTGCTGTCCAGAAACTCGGCAAGCCGGAGACAGCGGTGAACCACCTGACTGCGTTGATCTCGCAGTGCCAGAAGAGTGACTCGATGCCGATGGCCCTTTCAGAACTCGGAAGGATTCAGTACGAAGCAAAGCAATATGGCCAGGCCAAGACACATCTGGAACGACTCTCGAACACTTACTCAAACGCTCCGGAGCGTGTTGCAGGCGAATACTATCTGGGATGGATCACGCTCAATGAACAACAAGGATCTGAGGCGGAACGGATCTACAAGGCCTCATCACATTTCGGATATGTAGTAAAAATGGGACCAACTGACCCGTTATGCGCGGACAGCCTTCTGCAGCTCGGTCTCATGAATTTGAAGGCGACAAAGTATCAGGAAGCATACTCTCGAATGAATGACCTCCTCAGTCGTTTTCCGAAATTTATGAAGAATGACGAAGCTTTGTATTCTGCGGGCGTAGCACTTGCACGACAGGATCAGTGGGGATCAGCCGTAGCAAATTGCTTCCTCCCTTTCACCAACAGGTACGCAAATTCTGAACTGCTTGATCGCACTTACTACGAATGGGCATGGTGCGAACGACGGCAGAATCGTCCTGCCGAGGCGGTAAAGAAGTACCAGCTCCTCATTGATAACTGTCCAAAGAGTTCGATGCTCGACAGGGCGAGATTTGAGATGTCGGAGCTGACCTTCGATGTGAAGCAGTTCGACAACGTGATCAGAGATCTGAAGAAAGCCTTAGGAGAGACAAAAGACCCGGCGCTTAAACAGCAGGTCCTTGAACGACTGGCCTGGGCATACGTGAGCAAGCGGGATAACGATTCCGCTGCAAAGACATTTGAGGCACTGCTTACTGAGTTCCCGCAAAGTGAAGTTGCAGCGACGGCCCACTACCAGGCAGGGGAAGCGAAGATGAAACTCGTTGAATACGAAGCAGCAAGTGTGCATTTTGCCGCAGCACTGAACGCAAAGAATTCGAAGGAAGTAATTGAGTCGTCGATGCTCAGACTGGGTGAATCCCTCGGGCTTGTAAAGAAGTGGGAAGAATCCGCTAATACTTATGACCGTTTTCAGGGCAGCTACACAAACAGCAAGTGGCTTCAACACGCGAGATACGGTTCGGGTTGGGCTCGTGAGAATCTGAAACAATACGACAATGCCATCCAGCAGTATCGCAAAGTCATTGCAAGCAAAGGTACCGATGAGATTGCAGCTAAGTCTCAATTTCAGATCGGTGAGTGCCTTTTCTCACTGAAGCGTTACGAGGATGCGATTCAGGAGTATATGCGCCTGGACGTGAACTACCGCATTGACGAATGGAACGCCAAGGCACTACTCGAACTCGGGCGCGTGCTGGAGGTCAAGGGTGATAAGCCGGCCGCAATTGCGCGCTTTAAGGAACTGATCCAGCGTTATCCAAAGGATAATGCAGCAACTGTAGCAAAAGAGAGACTTGACGCATTGAGGTCATCAACGTAGTGTGAGCGCCCATCCCCTTTCCCGGCACTCACTCGCTATTGCCGGGGGCAAGAC
>JBAXMA010000119.1:0-8377 GCA_037134535.1 bacterium | reverse complement strand
GTGCACATTTCCGCTGACACCGAGGTAAGTCGCGGTGATGTATTGCGATGCACAGGCAATGTTTGTGATATTGAACAGAACATCCGGCTGACAGGTTATGCTAACCAACTTCTCGATCACTGCATTCTCTGCAATAGCACCCAGCATGACACTGCCTGGCTGGACATCCACTTTGGCGAGAGCAACGCCAGTGACACGCAGTTCATATAGTGGCCATGCCGCATTGTTTGAGCGCACATAGAAGCTCATTGCCTGTTCACCTGACCGCCCTTTCAGAGGAATGCTGATCCTGAGAGTTACGTCACTACCAGGGAACACAGTGCTGGAGGAAAGTTCAGATGTGGACCCGCAACAACCGAAAACCTTGTCGAGCCAGACGGCATTGGTACCATCGTTACGAAGAACAAACATGTGCTCTACTGTTTCTTCGTTATCCAGGGTGCCGAAGTCATAGACTGCGTTACTACATGATATGGAGGAGCGCGACTTCATCTCGCCAGGTATGCCGCCTGAGGACCCGGCAGTGGATGCAACCGGCAGGAAACCTAGAAAGCAAACCGCCGTCAGTGTGCGAACCAGTGAAATGGTGCTCAATTTGTCAGCCTATTTAATTCCAATGATATTCCGGAATGCACGCATATCTCTCACCGGGTCAAATCTGGAATCTTGCCATGCCGCGGTGCATGCCCACTGACCGCCTCTCTCGACAGCCTGCTTGAGAGCGATCATTCCAGTCGTGGAATCACCAGTCGAGCAACGAATCGCAGCAAGCTCCAGCCATGCGGCACCGCTCTGAGGCGCATTCGTCAGATACCGCGAGAGTATGTCTGCACCTTTGAGCGGATCACCAAGCGCGGCATACATGTTCACGGCCTCAAGATACACGGCATCAGCACCGGACATTGGAGAACGCGCGCCGAACTCACGAAGTGCAGTCTGTTGAAGAGACTGCCATCCGGCGGCCTTGCAGAGGCGAGCTGCCGCAATGCTGGTCTCTGGAGTTATATCGCTCTTATCTCTCAGCAGATTTTCAGTCAATGCCTGAAGCTTTGCCTCTTCTTTGCGCTCCCTGAAGATACTGAGCAACTCATCTGACCCGGCATTATCAAGCGTCCCAACCGCCAAAGCCTTCTCCAGCTCGCTCTTGCGCAGCGCCGTTCTCTTCAGTCCATCCAATCTGACAAACAGGCGTTTCGAGAAATCGGCTCCGCCTTCAGCCTTCGCAAGCTCCTCGATCAGGTTTCCGGCCTCATCAAGCTGATCATTAAGAAAGCACGCAGAAATCCTGTCTCTAAGGGAGTCCACGGCATTATTTCTAGCCACTGTGGCAATCACCACTGCCACCTCTCCGGTAGCGGTATTGGATCTCGCCTCCTCTTCAAGTGATGCCAGAAAATCCGGTTTAGGTTGAGGTTTTGCCGGCATCACTACCTTTAGGGCAATAAACGCCAGGGCGCAGGCGATAACTACCAGGATGGAAGCCACGACCACTGCCGTCAACCAAGGGTGTCGCTTACGGTCATGTGAAGAGGCGATTGCCGGCACAATTTGTCCCTCGGCAGCAGCCGCAGCAGCTAACGCATCCTGAGAGAACATGCCGTCTATGGTTGAGGCAGGGACCCATCGAGAGCCAGTTTGTACACTCCAGACCAGGTCAGTCGACTTCAGTTTGCCGTTCTTGACCATCTCAAACAGCACCAATTCATCGGCCAACCCCCGTCTGCTGCTGTTCCCCTTGATGGAATACCAGTACTGCATGGTACGCCTTCCTCTAAACTACAGTTTGACAAATTCAAAGAATGTCTCAACAATAGATACATTTCAAGGGAATTCGGCTTATCAGCGGGGGAACTGTGGCTTCAGACTCAGACATGATCGCAAAGCAGATTGCCGATTTCAGCCAGAAGATCAAGCAGAACGAGGATCTCTTGTACGGCGTGGCTCTTTTTTTCGAAGCCATAGCGCACCTCTATTCAAGCCAGACAGCGGAACTCGAAACCTACAGAAAGCAATTCCGTAACATCATCCGGCTTGGCAACGACACCGTGGAGCGAGCGGTTGCAGTTATGGAACGTGCAAAGCAGAATCCTGACAAGGCTCAGCTTTTCGAACATTTTTCTTTTGTGCCCTGTCTGGGCCACCCCAGGCCCGAAGAACTCGCGGAACGGGCAAGAATTCTTGTCGACACATACGAGGAGGTATTTCCAGGCAGACCGAGGGGGCAGTCGTTCAGGACGGACGAAATTATGCGCCTGATGGAAGCGGCGGCGGCGAAGGTACCTCACCCTGCTTCGTAGCCACAGCAACCTGGTCTGCCTGCTCGGCCGACTTCTCGTCAATGTGTTGAGCCCCCTGCATCAGCAGCGACATCGCTGGCAAGTTAATGGTCCGTTCAGGGAATTTGTCGCACTGCTTCATCATGAACTCGCCCTCGTGCCAATGCATCAGGTCATAAAATGCCTGCTCGCCAACTACATCACCGACAGCCGCATGAATCACCTCACCATGCTCAAGAAAGACACACCCTTTCCTGTCGCCACTACTGAGAAGGATTTCCTTGCTCTTTCCGCCTGCAGTAATGATCTGGATCATATCGACAAAGTTCATCTCACTCAATAATCCTCTTATGCCAGCCTTCTCCTCCTCCTCTACAGCAGGAGTCATAAGCTGGCGGATTTTCAAGAACAAGACCTCCAGATTCACGGGTTTCTGGAGGAAATCAGCAGCCCCGGCGCGCAAACTTTCGGCCGCGTATTCCTTGCCGCTCTTCCTGGACAGAATAATCACATGCATATTGGCTGTCTTCGGGGTCCCTTTCACCTTCTCGCAGAATTCTATGCCGCTCCCTCTCGGCAAATCTCTCTCGCACAGGATCAGATCCGGATTGAATCCGGACAGGACTTCCTCCGCCGCTTCCGCAGTCACGACGGTCCGGACCTCATAGCCATACTTCGTAAGCGGGGCAGCCATGATGGACGTCGGGCCTTCCGCGGGATCAACGATCAAGATCTTTCCGGCAGCGCGATCAAGCTTATCGATAAACTGCTCATCCATCAGCACCTGCAGGAATGTTTCCAGCATAGTATGCCTGACCGGGGAGGATGACCAATCTCTGCGGAGAAGCCTTCGCAGAAGTCCAACGTCATTTCTGGTGTTCGGATCGGACTTGCACAGCTCCTGAAAGCACTTCACCAGACTCAGGATTCTTGCCTCTATCCGGTCGCTGCCTTCTGATCGCATGCCGCACGACAGCAGCTCATCAAGTTTGTAGGGTGTCACAAGCTGCTGGAGTATGTGTTTTTCCTCATCTATGCCTGAAAGCCACGCAGCTAGTACAACCGCATCACATTGCACCATGGACATTGTCAGTCTGGAAGAAAGCAATTCGCAGTAGCGAACCCGCGCGCATATATCCTGAAGACATGCGGGTTTCTTTGCAAGATACGCCCTCACAGCAAGAGCTGCCGCACTTCGCAGGATGCCGCGCATTACCGTGTAGGAGAATTCCGGTGACGACACATCCCCCGCTGTCGTAATTTTATCCCCTGAACCCGACCCGGCCTCGACGCGGCCATTTGCATCTCCAGCGGCTGCCGCAGCAGCTGGCTTTACCGGAACAGGCTCATAAGCTTTCGGTGTTCCCGCCGGTTTCGCGGGGTCCTTGCTATGATCGAGAAGCTGAATCTTTTTACGCTCACCCAGCGCCGCCGCACCGGCAAAGGCACCTCCAGCCTGCCAGGGCTTTACGGTTCCGGTACCTGGGCCACTCATTGCCGAAGGCGCGCCTACATCATAGTATTTAGCCAGAGCTTCCTCAATCTCTGCTTGAGACGCAATAGAGAAAGCCAGCGTGTATGGCTGCATAAAGAAGTAGCTGATCTGTTCCAGTGTCGGAATCTGTTCCGGATCGTGCACGGCAACAGTCAGCACATTTTCATGCGAGTCATACCCCCACGGAAAAATCTTCCATGCTCCGGCGCACTCCGCCGATATCAAGGTGCGAACCTCCTCGGGGGGGCGACTTGAAAGGAGCGACATATATGGCAATTTGCAGATATCGGAGTAACACTTGCCGAGTTGAGAATAGTCGACCAGTTTAAGAACCAGAAGCGCCCTGTCCAGGGTAAGTTTCTGGCCTGAAACACATTGCCTGGCCTTTTCGAACTGTGCAGGCTCGATGATGCCGTTACGAATCAGATGATCAGACAGTTTGCCTATATCAAGCATGCTTGTCACCAAATACGTGGGACCGGATCACGACGAATGACCAACATACCCGCGGTAGCTCAGGAGCCACGCCAATTCCACCGCCACTTTATTAAACAGCGCAAGTTGCCCGAGTGTCAGTTTATTGGACTGATGAATACATGTCAGGTAGATACCACCGCTCGCTGCGACCGTGAACATGCGGTTTCTGAAGCACAGAGACACCGACTCGATCTCCCCGTCCTGAACCGCCTTCACAGTCTCGCGTATCTGGAAGATCAGTCTCGGCACAATCGCGCCGAAGGATTCACCTTCATCTCCTGCCCGGCTTCCGGCCAGAACCAGTCCGTCCCGATCTGATATCACGCACCCGGCAAAATTGAGTTTGTTTGCAAGCGCCAGAGCCACAGCAGGCAGGTGAGCAACCTCTTTCGATGAAATGTCCAAGAGTGTAGCAAGTTTTCTCTTCCGGTGAAGGTGCTTGTCACTCCATGGCATACCTGTAATGCGTTTGAATGTCTTCCGACCCAGCCCCGGTACACGGCACAGATGGAATATACTCTTGAACGGTCCATTGGCAGTCCTGTACGCGACGATATTCCTAGCCATTCCGGCAGATACCCCCTCCAGGGTCAGCAGCTGCTCATCCATGGCAGTATTGATATTCACTCCGCCCAGCCGTTCCGTCTGCTCGCATTCCCAATCAGGATCTGAAGTCACGACAACAGTCTCTCCCGGCGTTTTCCCAACGGATTCTTCAGGCTTTACTGAATCGTCCGGAACGACGACATGCCTGACATCTTCGACAACAGGCACTTCCGCGACTTCCTGCGCAGGTTCTACCGCTTCCACGGCCGGCACCACAACAGCTGCAACCGTTTCTGCAATTTCCAGTGTTGGAGCACCCGGTACAGCTTCCTCAACTACCGGATCAGGCAAAGGTAAATCGGCCGCCTTGTCGACAACGGGTGCGAACTCAGCAGGCATGGCGGTTTCCTCAACGACCTTTGGTTTCGGTGACGCAAAAGGATCTGCCATTGCCGCAAGGTTGTAGCGACGATAGGACTGACTGGTGTGCTGTTCCATCAGTTTCGGATCAATGGCAGCTACGATATCGGGAAGAGGCAGAACTATCTCAGTTCCGGTTGCATCGTAAGCCGCCGGAACAACCAGGTCTGCCGGCACACTGAACACTAACTGTGCCACAGACACTGTCACTCGGCCTTTGGCAAGCCTCGCAAAAAGATCGTCGACAACAAAGTCAATGGTCTTCTCGGGCATTGACACATTACCATCGGCCTGCTTGAACTCATCAGGAAGAAGAGCCATCACTCTGCCCAGCGGCAGGCGAACAGTATTCTCCGGAACCGTCCTCTTCTCGTCCTCGCCCAGGAGTGACTCGATAAGTTGAATATTCGCGAGGGCCTTTTCAAGGGTCTTGCTGTCACTATTTGCCTTGTCGGTATCACCCCTGTAGACTCTGTTATCGACTACCATATAACGGAACCTCCCGAGAAGCCGGTCATCCGCTGCTGACATACCGAATTATAGTCATGAGTAAACCCTCACGACGACATCTAATAGGCCACTAGTATTGCAGGAAGGAGCCCCCGGATGTCAAGTAATACTGGAAGAGCAATCTCGAAAAGACAATGAAAGCGCTTGTCAATTGGCTGAAGGTAATTTATTCTCCAGCTCCAACACAAGTTACGGAGTGCTCAGCTATGGCATTTGTAAATTTCGGCAAGAAAGAGATCAATTTCAAGATCGTTTATTACGGACCGCCCATGTGCGGCAAGACAACTAATCTGGATTACCTGCACAAGGTGATGCCGGATGACATCAAGGGCCAGATGACAATGTTGTCAACCCGCGAGGACAGGACTCTTTATTTCGATTTTCTTCCATTGAAGTCTGACGCCATAAAGGGATACGTTGCGAGATTCCAGCTCTATACTGTTCCTGGCCAGACTGTCTACGATCAGACCCGTCGGATAGTTCTGACCGGAGCCGACGGGGTTGTATTCGTGTCGGATTCACAGTGGGACAAGATGGAACAGAACGTCGAGAGCTTTGCCAACCTTGAGGTCAATCTGAATACCCACAAACGCAGCCTGGCCGAAATACCCTACGTTATTCAGTTCAACAAACGCGACCTGCCAAACATTGCCCCCCACCACTACATGGAATTCATGCTCAATCAGGGCAAAACCAGGGCACTGTGCTTTGATGCCGTTGCCATTAGCGGGAACGGTGTGCACGAAACTCTGAACATGATATGCAAGATGGTCATGGCCCAGTTCGTAGAGAGCAACAAGATCGGATAAACAGGTCCAAACAGGGCGAGGTAAAAATGAACGAGTTAGTTGTCACTGAAGAGCAGAACAAGCTGATGACTTCCGTCCTGACGGACCTGGCCGCTCAAGCGGAAGCCGAAGCCGTATTTCTCGGAGATACCAGTGGCAATATTCTGGCCTGCATATCTCCTCCCGGCAGCGAAACGGTCCAGACCATCGCGGCTCTCGCGGCCGGCTCGTTTGCGGCGACTCGTGAACTGGCAAAAATGATCGGAGAAACCAGTTTCAGCTCAATCTATCACAAGGGCGAAAACTCAAGCATATTCATCCAGACCATTCAGGGATCGTTTCTGCTTCTAGTGATCTTCGGAAGGGGAACCGCCGTCGGACTGGTTAAGCTATATATTGAGAAGGCATCTCAGGAACTCGTCCCTTTCCTGAATGCTCTGGTTGGCCAGAAATCATCCGACCATAACAAGTCACAACCATTCGAGATGGTAGATGGCGCCGATATTTTCAAAGCTCCAACAAGAGGAGCGAGCCTGTCAAAGTAAAGCGTATTCTCAACGGTGTGTCTCATTTTCTCAGCCTTGTGAGACAACTTACGCTTTCACTGTCCGTCCCCTCAGTAATTTTTTCATAAAATGGCGCTTATTAAGGCCACATCAGTAACTGCAATCAAATATCATCCAGTTATGGTACAGATCCTGCTCATAAATAGTCAGCCCGTTTTTTGGTTCGGCGGAATTGAACGGACAGCGATAATACGCAAACAGGACTGTTCGCTCAGGCGAACAAAGTCACTAGGTCCAACCGCCGCCCAACTGAATCACGGGCGTTTTTATTTCCTTCATTGATCGATCCGCTGACAACCCCGGCAAAGTCAAGTTTTTACGCAGATTTTGCCGCAATTTAATGGCAACCGGTCCCTTGCATTCCAGCACCGTTTCAAGTATAAATTTCCAGATCAACGGAGGAAGGGATTCGCGTGTCTGAACAAGATAAAAACTCACTGTACGACGCTACAAGCATAACGGTTCTTGAGGGTATGGACGCGGTGCGTTTGCGTCCGGCAATGTACATCGGCGACACCTCCGTCAGGGGTCTGCACCACCTTGTCTACGAGGTCGTAGACAACAGCGTTGATGAAGCCCTCGCCGGGCACTGCAACAAGATCCAGGTGACTCTCAATGCTGACGGTTCGGTGACCGTTAACGACAACGGCCGCGGCATACCGGTTGACATGCACGCCACACAGAAGAAACCAGCCCTCGAGGTTGTTCTTACCACGCTGCACGCCGGTGGTAAGTTCGACAACGACAGTTACAAGGTCTCCGGCGGTCTGCACGGGGTTGGTGTCTCATGCGTCAACGCGCTGAGTGAATGGCTGGAAGTGGAAGTTCGCAGGGATGGCCAGGTCTACCACCAGCGTTACGAAAAGGGCCGTACCGCCTCAAAGCTGGAAACCATTGGCACCACCACGGGAACCGGGACAAAGGTTACATTCTATCCCGACGCCACACTCTTTCAGACCATGAAATTCGAGTGGGACATTCTGGTCCATCGCGTGCGAGAACTCGCCTTCCTGAACAGAGGTCTAACCATCAAGCTCTCGCAGGAGGAACCGCAACGCGAGGAGGAATTCACTTTCAAGGGCGGCATAGCGGAATTTGTAGAACATCTCAACCGCAATAAGATGGCACTCCATCCCAAGGTTATATATCTCGAGAAGGAAAAGGACAACACACAGATCGAGATTGCCCTCCAATATACGGATGCCTACACAGAGAACGTGTTCTGCTACGCAAACAACATCAATACTATAGAAGGCGGAACACATCTCAGCGGCTTCCGGTCGGCCCTCACCCGAACCA
>JBAXMA010000118.1:0-8378 GCA_037134535.1 bacterium | reverse complement strand
CCTCAACCTTGCCGGTCTCGGTGTTCTTGTAGCGCACGCGAACGGTGCCGATCGTTCCTTCCTGCTTCCCGTCGAGTTCCAGTTCATACAGCGCGGTGACGGCCTGGCCTGATCCCACTTCGCCGGCGTCCACGGTGTCGTCCCTGAACTGGGCCTTTGTCAGCTGCCGTTCCTCATAGCCGATCTGACGGTAGCGCTTTACGCGGTCCGGATTGAACTCCACCTGAATCTTGGCATCTTTGGCTATGACGTTCAGTGTCCCGGCGAGCTTTTCGATAAACACGCGCTTCGCTTCATCCATGGAATCGATGAACGCATAGGTGCCATCGCCCTTGCTGGCGAGGGATTTGAGCATATCGTCATTGTAGGTGCCGATCCCGAATCCGAACACCGAGCAGTAAATGCCCTGCTTGCGGTAGGCTTCGACGTCATTCAATATTGCCGGCGCCTGCACGCTGCCGAGATTGGCTGCGCCGTCCGAGAGCAGGAGAACGCGATTGGCCGCGCCGGGAACGAACCGCCTGGAGGCGAGCCTGTAGCCTTCCCGCATGCCTTCCTCGAGGTTGGTCGAGCCTGATGTCTGGAGGCTGTAAAGTGCGTCGAGTATTGTCTTCTTCTGAGCGACCGGCGTGCGATCCAGCACGAGCCTGGCGTGTGAGTCATACTGGATGATTGCCACACTGTCGGCCGGATCGAGCTGATCGATCAGCATTCGCAACGACTTCTGGACCAGAGGGAGCCTGTCCTGCTCGCTCATTGATCCGGATGTGTCTATGACGAACGTCAGGACAGCGCGTCGCTTTGCGTCGCGCACCAGTCTTTGGCCCTCGACGCCGATTTTCAGGATGTGCGTCCCTCGCTGGAACGGGGTGGGGGCGCAGTCGGTATAGATTGCGAACGCCTTGTCGGTCGGCGGCTTGCAGGCGTAATCAAAGAAGTTGACGAACTCCTCGGTCCGGACTGACTCGGCCGGCGGCAGGAAGCCCTTCATCATGTAGTTGCGGGCCAGCGTGTAGGATGCAGTATCCACGTCCATGGCGAACGTTGAGAACGGATTGTCCTTCGTGTAGACGACCGGATTCACTCCCACGGCCTTGAACACCGGGCCAGTAGGCTCGGGCTCGGCAACGGGCGCTTGGACTGCCGGTTTCGCAGCAGGTGGCTTTGCAGGCAGCAGCAAGATCGCGCCAGCCTTGATGGAGTTGGCGTTCTTGATGCTATTCAGTTTCAGTAGCTCATCGACCGTTACGCCTGATTCTTTTGCAAGACCCGACAGAGTGTCGCCGGGCTTGATACGGTATTTCTTCGCTCCGTCGAGGTTTCCTAGATACTGATTTGTTTCATTCCACTTCCAGGCATCGATAGACCAGGAACCCGTTGCAATGTCGGTTTTACCAAGTTTGGCTATTGCAGAGACGGCGGCCGTGTTCGTCATGAGAAAGTACTGGTCGCGGGCCGGGTCAAGGGAGTAGGCAAAGAAGGCATTTGTTGTGGTATGGCCGCCAATTGCGCCTGATATAGCGCGAACATTGGCATCTGCAGCAACTTCATCAATTCGAGGTTTGCCGGACTCTCGAGCCTTGTATGGAGAAGGTGTCTTCGAAGCTGCGGTGCTTTCAGTGTTCTTTTCCCGGTCTCCCTCTTGTGCTTCCTTGCCGTCTTTACGGAAAAGTCTGCCTGTTACTGGGATGTCTCCTAGAACTGGCGTTCCAGACAAGAGTTGTGATGCAGGCGTTCTTTTGGAGAGGTCGTTCGCAAGTCGGTCACGGTCCGCCGCCTTCCATTCAAATCCGAGTTCTTTCAGTTCGTTCTCGGAGATGTCGACGAACTTGGTTTCAATTGTCCCACGATCTCCTGCTCTTGCCTCTGGCAGCTCAGGTGACTTGTGCTCCGTAGTAACGTCCGGCACCATAACTGGGCGACCGCCTGGAGTTGGGCTATCGGGAAGAGTTATGCGGTTAAAGCCTTCGACGTTGACGCTGTCAACTCTTGCGCCACCCTCTTTCCGTCCGTCCCGATCGGTCTTGTCCGGCTCGACCGGCATACCCGGAATCGAGCCAGCGCCCTGCCATGCCGGTGTTGCTGGGGCAGTTGCTTTCAGCTTGTCGGCACTGCCGCCTGGCTCGCCCTCGGTTTTGTAGCCAATGTCATTCCAGGCACGATCCACAGGAGGTGCTGTCGGTTTCTTTGGTGTGCCCTTGGGCGTGGGCAACCTGCGCACGGTTTCGTCGGTCCTAACTCGAGAGTTGCCGCTTACTTCTGCGGCACCGCGCAGGGCGGGCGTTTCAGTCACGCGGCCAGCCAACTGGGCTGCCTCTTGTTCTGCACTATAACTGTTTGCCAGATCATGGGCCGCCTTTTCGTCTTCAGCATCCTTGGCTTTGTCGGAAGGTTGGGCTGCCGATACTGGTTTGTCCGCCGCCACCATGCCGTCGTCAAACCAGTAGACTGTGCTGTCGGAGGGTGGTGCGGCAGGCGTGATCTGTGGAGCTGGCGCCGGGTTGCGGTATGTGATGGCATTCTGCCGTGCCAAATCCAATGTCTTCTGAAGATCCTCGGTTCGAGTTTTAAGTTGCTCTCGCTGGTCTTTGTCGCCTTTTCCTTCGCGGGCATCAACGCCGCCCTTTATTGACTGATCCCATCCGGCATTCCCGTTGCTGTCTTGGAATGTCCGGCCTGCAGTCCAAATGCCGTCTACCACATGTTCCTCTTTTATTGGAGTGTCCCCGGCCGCATACTCAGAACGGTTCTCCCACATATCCGGAACACCATCGTCGTCACCATCGAATTTATCAGGTGTTTTGGCCTGTGCCACTCCAAGTTTCGCCTTCTTCTCTCTCGCTGCGGTCACAGTCAGCTCTTTAGTGTCAGGCGGCTCGCACCAGGGTTTGCCACCATGCTTGATGATCGCAGCGGCCCTGCCGCCTTCGCCTCCTGCTCTGCGGGCAGCATACAGCCCCTTCATTGTCATCGGGCTCTTCGTAAATGCCATTTCGAACCCGACCCCGTCAGCGGCGGCTCCGCTTCCGGTTCCAGTTTCTCCTGCTTCGCCTAGAGCTTCTTCAGGCGGCGTCGCATAGCTCCGCCCTCCAATGCCCGATGCCTGACTCGCCGGCGATGCGGCAGTCTGCTGGTTCTGGAGTGGCGAGCTGCCTGTGCCGGCGTAGTCCCATCCGCGGGACGAAGTCGCACGCGAGCCCGCAGTCGAGTCGCCTGGCATCTCGAAATTCTCTGTTGGTACCTGCATCTCCGTGGACAAGCCGTTTGCCTTCTGTTGAATTGACTCGAGTGTTGTCATCGCAGTGTCGACTGCAGCCCGCTTTTCTGCTTTCTCCCGGTCTTCAGGGCCGAAGGCGGGCGAGTCACTGCGTTTGATGTGGTCCTTCTTGCCGACATCGTCGAAGAAGGTGAGCTCGTTTTTAGCTTCTGCACTTGGTTGGGCGACAGGAGATCTCTCGTCCATGAGCATACTATAATCATGAGCCGGAGACTCGTTCTGCACTCCGCCTACGATAGACCTGTGCGACAGCGAGCTTCCACGTCTGGCATTGTTGCGCGCTTTCATGGTGGCAGGCATTATCAGTGAGATGAGGACAAATCCGACCACCAGCACGGCGGCGACTCTTGCAAGCATGGGCCGGTGCCTTGACAGCCAGGTGATGACAGGTGCGGTGGCCGGACGTGTGCTGAGGACGAGTTGCCGTTTTTCAGCGGCCAACCGGGCTGGCGCTTGCTGCGTGGCTGCCAGGGCGCCTTGCACGAGGTCGAGGGTCGATCGAATCTTCTGCAGCGACGCCCGGCAGTCACAACATGTTTCAAGATGCTCTTCGACCGTCTTCTTCCCGGCGGCATCGGATTCACCGACTGCGTACGAGGTCAGCAGCAATCGAATTTCTGCACATTTCATGGTCTTGTTCCCAAAGGACTGAGGTGTTTTGAAAGTTTGGTTACGGCATTGTGGAGAATGCACCCGATGTTGCCGGTGGTGCGGGCTGTTACTGCGGCTATCTCGGCGTAGGATAGGCCCTCTTCCAGGCGGAGCAGCAAAACCTGTCGCTCGAGTGGATCCAGCCTGCGCAGATGCTTCAGGACAGTTTCAAATTGATCAGTATTGGCTGGGGCGGGACAGTTGTGGCCATCGGGACATTCGGCTGCCTGCTCCTCCGCATGGGCCTGATGGAGAACTTGAAGGCGTGATTCGCGGCGGATTATATCGACGGCCTCGTTGTGCGTCACCCGGTAGAGCCAGGCCTTGAGACGCTCGGTCGGTCTGGTGCCTTCTTTCCAGCTGGAATACAGCTTTATGAAGGCGTTCTGGACAACGTCCTGTGCAAGGTGGGCATCGCCGACAATACGGGTGGCATATCTGAGCAGAGCTGTTTCGTGTTGGGCCATAACGACTTCCATTTGCCTGGACCGCTCAACGGACTCCGGTACCTCGGCTGTTATGCTGTCATTCTCCATGCGACCCTCGACTACGTCCTTCATAGCTAATACGATTCCCGGAATGGGTTTCTTCAAACTATTTGCTTTTTTGCATAAATAGTTGTTTTTGCCGGGTGTAATGTCTCAGTTGTGAAATAATTACCGACGCGTGTGGCACTGCGCCCTCCCTCATCTAAATTACTCGATTTTGCAAAGGATTGGGAGGACCGGCTGCCACGCCGGTCGCTCGTCCCTATCTTCCCGCAACGGAGGCGTTCCCAGCGGGTGGATATCACGGATGTTAGAATCGTTCCTCCCTCTGTCTCTCTCGTTTAGACACCATTGGGCGGTTATTGTTCCCTCACCACGCAATCAGAATATAGGCTTTTGATAAGGGAGGGCCGGCTGCCACGCCGGCCGTTGCAGGAAATAAGGCCAAACGTAAAGATCATGCTATTCCCTGTTTCTTAAACAAATTGACGCATTGACTGTAAGTTCTAAGATTACGCCCAAATTATGCATTGTGATAGAATAAAAAGCTGTAGAAGTTTGTGAGCCGGCCGGCGTCTGGACGTGGATTAATCAATCAGACCAGCTTGGGGCGGGGAATCAATATCTGCTGAACAGATACCTGCGTTTTGCCGCGAAATCACTGAGAGTAGCTTTGCATCCTGTTCGACTACTTGGTAGTGTTTCATGTTCCTCGCGGGTCTTCAGGAGCAGTCAGTTTTATGAATACGTCGGTATCCAAGCGATATTCGTATATGGCGGCAGGATTCATCCTTGTTTATACCATTGCCTGGACCATGGCATCTTTTCTATTGGATCCCTCGGTTCCCTATGATGCGCTGGAGGCTCTGAACTGGGCAAATAACGGCGAGTTCGGATCGCCCAAGAATCCATACATGGTTGGTGGCGTTACGGCTCTGGGCCTGTTAATGGAGCCGGTCATTCCACTCAGTCTGTACTGGTACCTTTCTCACTTTGTCGGCATTGGAATAGGGATGCTGGGTGTCTGGTTGCTCAGTAAACGGTTGTTTGGCGAGAATCAGATCGCGCTGCTTTCGCTAATGAGTTTGAACCTGGCCGGAATCATCAACTTTGATGCAATCCCATATAATGACAACTATCTGCTCGTTACGTTCTGGCCGTATATGTTCCTGTTCTTCGTCAAAGCTGTATATGACAGCAAGTACCACTGGTTTTCGCTCGCGCTTGTATCAGGACTTGCCGCGATGTCAAAATACTCCTCGTTTGCATTTCTGCCGTTCATGTTCCTTTACACGATTCTTGTTCCGGAGGCGCGGAAGACTTACAGGTCTCCGGTAATCTATCTTGCTGGCCTGTTCTTTCTGCTGTTGTTGATGCCCAATGTAGTCTGGCTCTATAAGCACGACTTTGCAGCATTCCACTGGGTTCAGTCGCAGATAACTGTCGGGTTGAACAGCAAGGCGGTTGGCGCTTTGCTTGCAGTGTTCTATCCGGTAATGTTGCTGATATTGATACTGAAGCCGCTTGGTGCGCAATGGGTATGGCCGGAGACTGCGGAGAGAAGGGCTGTTCTCTGGGTGTTTACGCCACCAGTCATCCTGATACTTGGATACCTGCTGACACATTGCGGCGGTCGTGTCACAGAATGGCTCCAGCCGTTTGCAGTCCTGGCGCCGGTCGCATTGTTCTCGGTGCTGGACGTCGATAAGGTAAAACCATTACGAACTATTGTGATTTCATTGCTGGGGTTCGCGATTGTGGCATGGTTGGGATACTCGCTGGTCATGTTCCTGGATCTTGGAGGAGCCGGCACGAAGTTCAACTATGTCAGGAGAGTCACCGGCGATCTTACTTCATTGTGGCAGGAAAAATACCATCGGCCGCTGAAATATGTCGGCGGCGGCCAGTTCTCTCATTGGTTTACATTCTATGCGCCGGACCGGCCGGCGGTTGCAATACGGTGGTCGGATAAAGACAAACCCAACATCTATGATGCCAGAGTGACTGAGGGTGATATTCTGAGGGATGGAGCAATGTTCATCAGTGATGTCGGTGCAACTTATGCCCGGACCAATTTTGCCGAGGCGCTGGCAGTCTTCCCGGGTATTGAACTGGAAAGCAAACAGTATTACTCGTTCAAGGATGAGAGAGGCGAACGCTTGGTGGTCGGCCTTGGTTGGGTGCCTCCCGGCAGCGCGTCCCACCGCGAAAAGTAGCGCAGATTGCCTGAGCCCGTAAAACTAGTGACGTAAGCGTGTTGCGCCTTGAAATATGTGGCAATCCGGCAGAGGTTCGCCTACGATTAGAAAACAGTGGCATGAAAACCATGATTCGAGGAGAGATTGAGCAATGAACAGGAAAAGAGTGGCAAAGCTGGTCCATCAGTTGCTCGTTGAGATCGGCGAAGATCCCGGCAGGGAGGGCTTGCTGAAGACGCCCGATCGTGTTGCGAGTGTCTTTGAATTGCTCACATCCGGATATCAGGCGGACCATAAGGCCATTGCCAGGCATGCTAAGTTTCTGTCTGAAGCAAACAACATGGTGATCCTGAAGGATATCGAGGTCTACAGCCTCTGCGAGCATCACATGCTTCCGTTTTTTGGCAGATGCCACATTGGTTATATTCCCAAGAAGCACGTTATCGGTGTCAGCAAGCTTGCGCGGATAGTTGATAGCTTCGCCCGGCGATTGCAGATCCAGGAACGTCTGACATCACAGATTGCCGAGGCTATTCTTACAACCATAGATGCCGAGGGCGTTGGCGTGGTGATGGAGTGCCGCCACCTCTGCATGATGATGCGTGGCGTCGAAAAGCAGAATTCGGTAATGACAACTTCTTCGGTTCTGGGCAGTTTTCTGTCCTCGGCCACAACGCGGCAGGAGTTCCTGAGCCTGATCGCGCAGAAATGACGACACCTGCATCCAATACCGGCAGTCGCTTGTCATATTTGCTGCCGGTCCTGCTTCTGCTCGCCTTTGGCCTGAGCGGAATCGTTGGACGTGATTTGTGGACTCCCGATGAGCCGCGAGTAGCCGCGATTTCCCTTGAGATGAGCCGGACCGGTGACTTCGTGATACCCCGTCTTGCCGGCGAGCCGTTTGTGGAGGAGCCGCCGCTCTACTACGCCGCTGCCGCCATGATGCTAGAGCTGGCCGGTTCTACCATCGGCAATACAGGCGCAATCCGTCTCACCTCCATCCTCTGGGGACTGGGATCCCTTGTGGTGTGTTTTCTTCTCGCAAGGCGTTTCTTTCCTGCGCGGCAGGCGCTTCGGGCTTCACTCATGCTGGCGACCATGCTGGGTTTCATTGAGAACAGTCACTGGATACGTGTGGACGCCGCGCTTCTCTTCTTTGTAACAGCGGCCATGTGGTGTTTTGCGGAATCGCTGTCCGGAAACCGCCGCTGGTTTGCGGTACCGGCTGGCGTATTCATGGCCGGTGCATTCCTGGTGAAAGGTGTTGTTGGTCCGGGAATGATCGCCCTTGGCTGGCTGGCTCTGTTCGCAGCCCGTGCCTGGAGGTTGTACGGGGAGGAGGGCGGAATTGCCGGCGGCGGCATCGCCCCCGGAAAGCAGATTCCCGCCTGGCGCAGGGCCTTTTCGGGCATAGGCCCGCACATTGTTCCCCATATTGTTTGTGTGCTTACATTTCTTGGAATTGCAGGCGCATGGATCCTGCTGTTCCAGGCGAGGGCTACTCCGGAATTGTGGCATGAGTGGTTCTGGATCAATCAGGTTGGACGCGCCCTTGGAACGGCACCGCAGCTTGGTCATCTCAAGCAGGGGCATCCATTCTACTATTTCAAGACGATAATCATATATGCGCTTCCATGGACGCCACTCATCGGCTTGTGGGCCTGGCGGCTGGTGCGCGATCTCTATGCCCGCAGGACAATTGTGCCTGTGAACCTGTTCCTGCTTGTGTGGAGTATCGCGGTCGTTGCGGTGCTGACTATTTCG
>JBAXMA010000117.1:0-8378 GCA_037134535.1 bacterium | reverse complement strand
ATCGGGATCAGGCGATCAATACTGGTAGCTTTACGGCTTACTTCGACAATCTCACGTCATGGCTGGATCAGAAAGTGCCAGCTGACCGTGGATTGATAACGAAGAAGAAATTGCTGGCTTTGCTAAATGATCCAGCTTTCTCAGCTGCCCTGGCGGAGCGGCATTTCATGGCAAAGATCTGGGGTCCTAAGAAGGGCATGGGCAACCTCGATTCATTCGCAAAAGCTGATCCGCTGAACAAGGAGTTTCTGCGTTGGGTAATGTCTAACGGAAGATTGATGGATGATGTTCTGCTTACACGCACACCTTCTACAATGTTTGCCAGGAAAGATGACAGCCACGATCTTAATGCTGCAATACTGGAGGACTGGAAGAAGATCTACTATTCGGATCCCGCTTCAAGGCAGGGTTTGTACCTGCGGCTTGCCGTTGCATGTGTCCTTCGCCCTCCAGGGACCGGTAACCCTGGTGCGGGTGCTGCGAAAGTGCAGTGTAGTGTTTTCGATCGGTACATGTATTTCCGTAAGGTGCATGCGAACAAGGAATTGATGCCAAGTTTTGACACTCTTACTACCTGGGAGTTAACGCAGGTCGTATCGTCAGGGGCGTCCAATGATGATCTAACCTGGGGTCGCGATGCTCTCAATACCTGGAATCCCAGTTTCAGGAATAACGAGGGCGTGGTGGCGATGACGAGCCAGGTCTGGTATCGGGGTGCGAACGGTGTTCCGTACCATGACATGAGTCTGGTGATGGGAGCTGGCGGAAAGTGTGGACCGCGCTCATCGTTCGGCGTATTCATCAATCAGGCCTTCGGCATACCGTCCCTTGGAGTGGCGCAGCCGGCTCATGCCGCAGTTTGCTGGCGGGACAGAAACGGCAATTGGCAGATTGGTTATGGACGGAGCTGGAACGCGTCGAAAGTGGCTGACCGCTTCAATATGTCGGGCTCCGAGTTTTTGGAAATGGTGAAAGAGCGTAAGACAGCCAAGTTCGGGCAGATTGAACATCTACGCTGGATTGCCTCATTGATTGAGTCTCCGACATCGCCGTATCTGATACCTGCCAGCCAACAGTATGCAAAAGCACGTGCAACAGCAGTTATGTCGCTCTGGCAGACGCTGCCGAAAGCATACGGAAAAGTAGAGGGCGTTCCGTTCGCGAGAACTCCTGACAAGTCATCCGCGTTGACGTCTTTCGCGGCACCGCAGAACAACGGAGACTACTACTACGCGCGTGTCCGTGGTTTCGTTCATCCGCCTGCCTCCGGCAACTATGTATTCGGCATAACCAGCGACGATGACTCGGACCTTTTCCTGAGCACCGACGAGGATCCCGACAATATCGTATTCATATCTCACGTCAGCGGATCCTCTGACCCCAAGGACTTCAGCCGGAAATCACAGCCTGTACGACTTGAAGGCGGAAAGAAGTATTTCATCGAAGCGGTTCACCGGGAACTGGATGGCGGTGATCACCTCTCCGTGGCCTGGACCGGTCCTGGCGCTATCGAGGGCGTGATTCCGGGAGCGAATCTCTCGCCATATCCGGCGGGAGCGAAGGGGACAATCACTCGGGAGGTCTGGTTTGACAAAGCCGCTACCAATGTCCAGCCAGTGACGGTCAAGTCTGAATTGAAGCCGGAAGCGCCGATAACTGTGGCAACCGGCGTCATCCATGTTGAGGCCGAAAACTCTTTCACCAGGGGCAATGTGGAGGTGATGGATTGTTATACGGGTGGCAAGCAGGTGTATTTTCCGGCTATGACTGCTCACGCATGGTGCGGTTACAATATCAGCGTTCCGAAGACCGGAACGTATCAGTTTACGGCACGGGTGGCAGCTGTTAATTGGGGCCAGTTCCTGTATGTCCGATCTTTCGGAGCGATGTATCCGGTTAAGGAAGCCAAGGCATCCAACGTTTACAGGGGTGATATTAAGAATCTCGGCCCACAGTTGGCTATCGATCATGACCTGAGCACTCGTTGGGCAATGGATTTCGGCAAAGAACGTGGTTGGATCGAGCTGGACCTCGGGCAGCCTCGGGAGATCAGCAAGATCATCATCGACGAGCGGGCTTTGAATTACATCAAGAAACATACAGTAGAGTACAAAGTTAACGACGAATGGAAGATGCTTCTTCAAGGCACTTACGTTAAGGACTACGTTAAGTCGTTCTCCCCGGTGACCGCACAGTATGTGAGATTCTCGTCTTTCGATACCGATGCGCCGACGGGTGGACCTACAATCCGGGATTTCAGCGTGGGCAAAGTTCTTGACGGTAACGGATTTATTGAGATTCCATGGTCGCCGGGGACATTGGACGCTGCTAAATTGCAGAACAAGGACGCAAAAGGTGGTCTGTCAGGACGGTGGCAGACGACGAAGCCGCTCGACATGTATCTAGTGAAGGGCGAGCAGAAGATATGGGTGTGTACGCAGACATTGGAGGCTCAGCGGAGCGTTGCGCTGAGGTGGTTTGAACTGAAACCAACTGGCGAGTGAGATAAAGGAGACAACATGAGAGTCATGGCAGGCATCTGTACTTGTACCGCGATTTGTTTGATTGCAGTTGGGCAGGTAACGGGTGAGCAGTCTCCGGCTAAGGTTGATGCTGCTACGGGTTCTTCGGTAATCAAGGGTCGCGGCAAAGGCCCTGTGAAGGTGTTCATTCTAGCAGGTCAGTCGAATATGGACGGGCAGGCGGACATCAAAACTATCGACTATCTCGGTGAGGACAAAAAGTATGGCTTTTTGCTGAAGACATTCAAGCCCGATGGTAAGAACTTCGTGAAGCGCGAAGACGTCTGGGTGTCTTACTGGGACGTGAACGATATTCTTCAGACAGGTTTTGGTGGCCGCAAAGACTACAGCAAGCTGGGTAATCGGATTGGACCGGAATATGGCTTTGGTTATTACATGGGCGAGGCGTTGGATGAACAGGTTCTGCTGATCAAGCACGGACCGGGTGGGCAGAGTCTTGGAATCAATTTCCGGCCGCCCAGTGCTGGAGTGCCACCCGGCAAAAAGCCCGAAGATGTTGGCGGTCAGTACCGGGCATTGGTCGGGCTTGTTAATGATACCCTCAAGAACCTTAAGAAGAACTTTCCGGATTACGATGAAAAGGCCGGATATGAGATAGTCGGATTTGTTTGGTTTCAGGGCTATAACGACCTCGGCACCAGCAAAGAGGAGTACGGAAAGAATCTCGTCTGCCTGATTAACGATCTGCGCAAGGAATTCAAGGCTCCTGACATGAAAGTGGTTGTCGGCGTCATGGGAGTGAACGGTGTGCCCAACGAGGGAGGCAAGCAAGCCGGGATTCGGGGCGGCCATCGTTTTATCAACACGGTTCCTGAATTCAAGGGCAACGCGAAGGCTATTGAGACGGCGCCGCTTATGGACCCCAAGGTCGTCGAACTAACTGCCGGCGGTTGGCTGGGGCTTCGCGATTTCAAGGCCAACCCCCAGACTCCTGAAGAGAAGGCCCTTTTACAACGTGCAACATCAAGCCAGGGTTACCACTACAATGGCGAGGGCCGGTTCTTTGTGCTTCTCGGCAAGGCTTTTGCCGACACCATGCTTGATCTGATGGGGAAAGGGAATAAGGTTGCAGAACCACGCTTGAACACATTCCCGGCGCCGATGTCGAAATGAGGGATTGAGCATCAGTGCAATGAAGGTGGGAACATATACGGCATTGGGGGGCTTCCTGCTTCTGGTCGTCGGTGGGATCATAGCTTGGCGTCTGTGTCAGGATCCGCATTACGCCAGATCAGATCAGGTTCTACGAGACAGTGTCAATCGCGTGGCTCCTGCTCTCACTGAAACGAGCATTACCGAAGCGAGCGCTCCGCTACCGATGAGGCAAGCGTATGTGCCGGTTAAGGTTCAGACATCCGCCCCGATGCGCTCTGTGCACTCACCGGAAAAGTTGGTTAAGCGCCGGCCTGCGACAGCACAGTCTGACCGCGAGGCTATCCCAGGGGAATGGATCCTGCGATTCAAGAACCGTGGCGATATGGAGGCATTTCTCGGTACGGCCGCAAGCCGCAAGGCCCACATAATGGATATCATCCCGGGTTTGAATGCAGTGCGAGTTGGCGCTGAGTCTCGGGACGACTTGTTGGCCCTTGTGGGCGATGGTGATGCATTGCTCGAGTCTGTTCCAAACTACTACTCCCATCTGCCCCGGGCACCTTCCGCTCAACAACCTCAAACTGAGCCGCCTGGCGGTTATAAAGGATTCGGGGTTGAAGCGATGTCATGGCTTGGCGTGAATGGCGACCGGTCGAAATGGGGGCAGGGTGTCAAGGTTGCCGTTTTGGATTCGGGTGTAGGCCAATGTCCCGCCATTAATGAGGAGAAGATTGCCAGACTGGATCTGCTGAAGGGTGAGGCATCGCCTGTGGTAGGGGGCAGCGATCATGCGACCGCAGTTACTGCGATACTTGCAGGCAGCATTCCTGGCTACGAAGGGATGGCGCCTTCGACTCAGATACTTAGCATCAGGATTGTCGGTGCTGATGGTAAAGGCGACACTTTCACTTTGGCGAAAGGCATCGAGGAGGCTATAGCTCAAGATGTCCGGATCATTAATCTTTGCGTTGGAAGCCGGGCCGATTGTGCGCTTGTTCAGCAGGCCATCAACGATGCGATAGCGAAGGGGATCGTGGTGGTTGCATCGGTTGGCAATGACGGAGCGGAAGGGGTTTCGTATCCTGCAAAATATGATGGCGTTGTGGCAGTCACTGCTGTGGATGCTAATAGGAATCACCTGTACTTTGCCAACGAAGGGCCTGAAGTAGGGCTGTCGGCACCGGGTCTCGACATTTGGGCGCGCTATTCTACGAACACAGCCATGCGATTCAGCGGCACCTCGGCATCGGTACCATTTGTATCGGGAGCGCTTGCCGGCATTCTTTCACTCGAACCGGGTCTGAAGGCCCAGGACGCGGTCTCTTTGTTGTTGAAATATAGCGATGACGCAGGCTCGCCGGGAAAAGATTCAGAATTTGGTAGCGGCGTTATCGATCCGCAGCGGGTCATTGACCGGCAAGTTAAGGGATTCAACGATATCGCCCTCGCTGACAATTGTCTTGTCGTACCGCCGGGTCCCGATGCAGCGCCGCCTTTTGTTATTGTCTCAGTTCAAAACAGGGGTACTGAACGCCTGGCAGGAGCGGAGCTTCGTGTGAAGATCGGGGCCGGCAGTACAAGCGTGAATCTTCCAGCCATTGATGTCGGAGAGACCGTTGGTATCAGATTCCTCCTTCCGGGTGATAAGTATGCACTGCAATCGGGCATAACAGTTCTGTCCACAGTCATCCTGACTGGAGTCAAAGACGATAAGCCTGCGAACAATGTCAAACAAAGTCTATTGATTGCGCCAGTGGCGGGCGTGATTAAGTAGAGCCAGGCCGGGACTTGCCGAACTGTCATGCAGTTCCAGGGAAGTGAATCAACACTGCACATAGGAAGTCTGTTGTGCCACTATGCTATTGACTTGCGGTGGGCATGATCGCGTTGTAGCTTCCCGTTTGCGAATGATCGGGAGATGAATGGACGACATGATACTGCAGGGAAACAGGCATTAAGGAATGTGCTGTTGATGCAAGTGTAACTGCAACCTGATACTGGGAGAGATGCATATGGATACGATGCCCGTGAACATGATGATTGCAATGCTTGTGGTGATTACCGTCTGGGTTCTGGTCTTCCTTCTGTTCAGGAAGACGGTCTGCTGGTACTTCAAAATCGATAAAGTGGTAGATAGTCTCGACGCAATTAAAGAAAAGGCGGGCATATGGGTACCTGAGGAAATAAAAAGTCAGGATGCGGCCATGATCGACGAGACACAATTCTACGCGCAGGCGATGGCGGAATGCCGGGAAACGATATCAGAACGGAATAAAGGTCTGTGGGCAAAGGCTTTCTCAATGACGGGTGGTGATGAGAGACGCGCAGAGGCCAGATACATCGGACTCCGCGTACCTCACCTGATCAAGGCGCACCGTAACGAAGTGGTACCTTTTAAGTGTCCTAAATGTGGTGTAGTACGCTCTAAGATGACGAGGGGCATGATCGCGGATGAACAAGCATCGCCAAAGCCGGATTGGAAACGGCAATGCACTGACTGCCGTGTTGTCTTTGATCTCATGGATGTTCTGCCTGAATTGAAGGTGACCAAGTAGCTGCTCTTCTCAGCGTTGTTTTCATCGATCGCGGTATTAAAGAGTATGACAGCGTGGAAACGCTGATCCTGTGAGGTTGGAATGAAATTTAGAATACTTGTGGCGCTTGCAATAGTTGCGGGAATTCATCTCCCGGCGGCGGGAGCATGGCCGGGCGCATTGAATGAAGCCAGGCTTGCTGCGGAGCAGCAGCGGGCTGTCGATAAGCTGGAGTCGGCGAAGAGTGCGGCCATAAGTGAAAAGAAGGCTGCTCGTGATCGCTTGCAGAAGATTGATCAGGACTCTGTGATTGCGAGGAAGAGGCTCGTTGACCTGAAAGTTGAGCTTCTGTCTGTCTCGGCAGGAAAGGATATGAGGCTTATTGGCGCGGTTCAGGCCGATATCGAGGAGGCTCAGGCGTCCGTCGAGGCGGTCGCAATGGATAAAATGCTGTGCCTGCGCAGGATCGATAATGCTGATAAGGAACAAGATGCATGGAACAAGCGGCTGCAGTCGCTGGATCTTGCGCTGACAATGGGGCTAAAGGTAATGCTCGCAAGCACTCGCGAGATAGAAAACCGTGAAAAGATGCTGGATGCGGCATACCGGGAAATCGACTATCAGCTTTCCGAGATAAGGAAGTACGTGTCCAGGCGGCAGAATGCAGTTGCAAACTACGCTGAGCTGCGAAGCCGGCAGGACGAACTGACTGCGCTCGTGAATCAAAGGTCCGCAGCTCCGGTTGATGCCGCCGGCAAAAGGTTTAATGATGCGATTGAGCGGAATATGTCCGCGGTTCAGATGGCAATAGGATCGCAACAGGACTGGTTCCTGATGAACAAGGCACTTGAAACGCTGGCGAGGCGCAGTCTTTCTTTCGCGAGGATAGACCTTAAGACACGGCAGGGATACGCAGCCGCTCTCAAGAAGAAGGAGTCTGAGCAAGTTGCTCGCGATCTGGACACACAGGCCGAGAAGGTTGGCGGCGAACTCGACACATTGCGCTCCAATCTTGATCAGGTATGGACTGAAGTAAAACAGGGCATCGCTGCATCGGCAAAGGAGATGGAATCATCGTCCGCGGCGCTGGCAATGGCCGCCACGGTAGAAGAACAGGCAGCCGCCAGAATGCGTTGCGACACGGCCCGGGTGCGGTACGCATTTGCGCAGGTCTTGAACGACTTCCTTGATGAATACTTCAGCTTCAGGAAAGCCATTGTTGGATTTGCACGCGAGAAATCAGACCGGGCAAAGAGTTTTCACGAAAACAATACTGTGGAGAGACTGAATCGTGAACTCACGGTTCTCAAGGAGAGTGTCAGGACTTCAGCCGAGTATGTGACAGGCATGAAGACTGTTGCGCAGAAACTTGATGATCAGGCTGAGGCTGCCAGACGTGAATCGGGTATTACCCAGGAAGGGCTGGCCCAATTAAGAATAAACGTTGACGAGGCTTTTCGCGAAAATATGGAGACATCCCCTTCATACCCCCGGTCGATGGTGGAACGAATGACTGGCCTGTATACGAATGCATCTGTAACCGGATCAGGCCCAGCGGAGGATCAGCGGAAGGATCTGGCTGGGCGGCTTGTATTTACGCTGGCACGTCAGACGGCGCAGAGAGAAAGGCTGGTGATCGCCGGGCAGTGGCTTGACAATACCAGAAGTGCTATCAGGTCCGATGAAAAGCGGATCGCCAACCTCATGTGGGACCAGAAGGACCCGCGGCTGAAATGGGTAATATTCCAGGAGCTTGACGCTTTGGGACAGGAGATCGCTTCCGATGCCGTTTTTGCAAAAGACGCCTTCGCGCTGGGCGTCGCATGCAGAGCAGGTTTCGCACCGGTTTCCACCTTTGTTATGATCGCTGCACTTCTTGTGATCCTTGTTGCAGTAGCGTTTGGAGTGCGGAGGTATCTCGCGTCGCGGGACAGAAGTCCCGGCCTGTGGATTATTTCTGGTTATGCGAAGACGTTGCCGTGGATCACTGCCGGTTTGCTGCTGGTAACGGTTCTGATTCCTGGCAATGCTTTCGCAACGCTGGTAGGTATGGTTGTGCTGGCAATGTCATTGAGACATCTGGTCTATGTGCCCATCATGGCATTTTGTGATGGTCGCAGGTTTCCTGCCCCGGACGCAGGCCCTGGGGCGGCCTTTCTGCGCGCAGTGCGTACTATTCTGACAGCTGGTACTGCTGCGCTTATTC
>JBAXMA010000116.1:0-8384 GCA_037134535.1 bacterium | reverse complement strand
GATCTATTTCATGCGCCATCACTGCCGCGAGCTGATCGGGACCATCCATCGTGTCCAGCAGACCGGACGATACAAAGATATCGCCGTTGGGCAGCGCAAAGGCATTGATGTGCGGCGAGGCCAGAATATAGACCCTCGTCTGCATTTGTGAGGCACCGGTTGCAGCCTTGATCCGGCCGACGATCATCTCCAGAGACTGGACCACGTCCGGCGACTGCACCAGCCCCAGCTCAAGTCTCATCCGTTTTGACATCCAGTCACCTATGAGTTTTGCATTGCCCTCCTTTTGCGGGATCATGCGTGGAAGTGGTTTTGCTTGAGCTGCTGTCGCCCTGACATGACGACGACTCCAATCTATATCTACATATTTCTCATGCCACGCCGGCACACTGAACATGTGCACCTGGAGGCACGCGCTGAATTCAGCCCCCAGCAGAGGAGCGGGGATCGTCTTCAGCGAAAGCGGGTCGACAAAACACACATCAACTTCCGTAGCAGCGGCACCTGGCGAACTGCGGAAAAACACCGCAACCCACTGTTCGCGAAAGCCGCCAAATGTGGCTTTCCGAACCTTGTTTTCAGCAGAATCCTGCGCCTCGCGCCCTTTCATAAAACATATCCAACGTCGATCCTGCTCTTCATGCATACCCAGAACCCCCTGGGATTGCGAGGCGATGTCTATCGCGGTTTTCCACACCGCATCTATGGGGCGGGGACAAAGCCAGACCGTATTGGTGGATGCCCAGTCAAGACTCTTGGCAGAAAGAGTGGCAAAGAGATTGTTGTACTGCCGGTGATAGCTGCCAGGTGCTCCTCTAAAACTTGCAGTTGGTGCCGCGCAGCCGGTCAGTCCGGCTATTACCGCACAAATGCAGACCAATCTGGCGGCCCCCTGGATTCTGATAGTCTGTGTCTTCATGGTCTTCGCCTCTCGGCTTGCCCGCATGGCTACCTTTCAGTGACAGTCACGCCAAGCGATTGCGCCAGCCGCTTACTGAACGCCGACTCAAATACTCCCCGACTATGAAAAAGAAGCGGCTGCGAGATCTCCCCGTAGTAAGCACGTCGGATTCTCATGACGGTCCCGGCTTTTGACGGCACAAGACAGACTGTTGTCAGCGCAATTCCGTTTTGCCCGACTTCGGCCAGTTCATTCTTCTTTAAGTCTCCAGAAGCAGCCCAGGCACGCGATTCCGAAATGCGAACGGCCCAGGACAGCACCAGGACTTCAGAATTCCGTACCAGGATTCTGGCAGCAACATCAGCCTTCACCTCGCGTTCCAAGGCCACCCAAAGCTTCGCGGCTGAAACGTTGATCAGGAATTCGTCGGGCGAACTTGCCTGCAGCATGTCACGCCCGGTTTCGGCCTCTGCCGCGAAGGCAATGAGCATTGCCCCAAATAGAACGAAAACGAAACGTCTAGTTCGTCCGATCATTTGAATCCTCTTCTGAACCACATTCCGCCTTTTGTCACGGCAGGTTTCCATCCATGTTGGCGTGGATAATGACCCATGGTTATCATCTCTATCCAAAATAGCGGCCCGGCAATAGATGTCAATAACGGACACTGACGGATCCAGCAAAATCGTGAACTCTCTTACCAGATGCTCCGCCATTCCGTTGGTAACAGGCCAGTTAGGTGGTGGGTCCATGACCGTGGCCTTGCACTCGGCTGCGTCAAGAAAGCGGCTCACCCAGAGGGTTTCTTCCAGAGGCGGACAGGCATCTACCAATCGAAGAAATGCCAACAACAGGTGGGGCGAGGCGTCCCGCCGCGCCGCGGAATGAGCTTGATTGCCTTTCTTAACGTAGCCCCGGGGCCTTGCATTTCTGTGCGCGTATCTGGTTGCGTAACAGGCGTCTGCTTAGTAGGATTAGATCCGTTTATCGACACTCAAATACGGCGGTTAATAGATGTCTCAATCAAGACGAATATAAGGAATGGAGGAGAAGGACCATGATGATGTCTGGAAAGCGTATGACAATAGTTTCAGTGGTATGCGCCGTGGCTCTGACCTTGTCGTGTGTACCGGCATGTCAGGCGTTGCCAATTTGGGACATTATGCAACGCGACCAGAATCAGAGCTCAGGGCAGAGTTCCGGCGGATCGGACGGTTCATCCGGAACCGATACCGCCATGATGATACTGGGGATTACGGCGGCAGTTACCGTCGTTACCGTCGGAGTCGTATATCTGCTAATGCGCGATTCCAGGAGTTATGAAAAGACGACTTCCTCTCTGCAGATCACTACGCCATTTGCGCAGGCTCCTGGTGCGCTCAACAACGCCGAAGCGTTCGGCCTGAAGCCTCTTATCGATGTTCGGAGCATCAGCAACAACCAAGGTCTGGATGTAGTCGCCGGCATCGGCTGGTCAAAGGCTTTCTGATAGGATCAAGGCTGGATAGTCTGCAGCATTAGCAGGGCCACGAGGTATATATCATCTGGTGTGAACTGTCGCCCGATGGCTAGACAAGAAGTCGCCGTGCACTCACGGGTGTACCTTTTCACACCTTCTTCAGTTGGCCGTTCCCAATTCGTAAACCACCCTCCGCGGGGTGATCACAGAACCGCGCCCGCTCTGATACACATATCCGTGTCCGCGCACCAGAGAGAAAACCATCGGATTTTGGGGATCGCTTACAAAGATCCAACCGGAGAGAAGTTCAACTGTCCCGCGGATGGTGTGAGTAGCGCCAGCGAACATGCAGGTGTTAACGAGTGCACCTTCATAGACATAGTTGCCTTTTGCGGCTTTACTCGCATCAAATGCCGGCAGAACACTCTCCATCTTGCCACTAAAACTGACCCTATTCCGCTTGCCTGGGACAGACTCGATGGTGAGGTGCACATCGGTGGTTAAACCTGGATACTGATTCATGTCCCCTTGAATTTCCGGAATCTCGAGTTTATTAACCCTGTTGGTAGTGAAGCCCGCAAAGTCATTCGCATTTCCGATGCTGTCCACCCGCTTCAATCGTTCCAGAATTACCTTGGCTTGCGCATATGTCTGTGCTGTTGAGAAGACGCGCTCGGAATCAGAAGCTGTACCCGCATGATCGCCTCTGTCTGATCGAGGAATTCCGCTAGCCTGGCATAGTAATCTGCAAGATGTTAGAAGCGCATGATCGTCCGGTGCGGCCGTCATGTCATGCGACTCAAAATGTAACTCGGCTATGTTTTCATAGTTGATGACAACCAGATACGTAGCTGCCATTTCACCGCTTACTGTATGTGAGTCCGGAGTTTTGGAGCCATTCATCCTCATGTTGTAAAACGTCTTCCTCAGCCAATTCGGACACACCGCAAAGTCCCTGCGCAGTTGAGGTAGTGTCGTCACCCCCGTCCGGTAACTGCGCAATATGGAAATAGCAGCATTCCGATATGGCGCAATTCGAGCAACCTCTGATTCTTCCGCCGAGATAAGGTCATAGTTATGCACAGCTCGGTATGCCCATGTATACCGGTATGTCTTCCCAGAAGATAATTCGTCTGTGAAGAATACTTCACCATGGTCAAGCCCGCCGATGATCCCAACAATATCAAGAAGCCCTGGTTCCATATCCCAAATGAGCGTACCAGGATTTCCAAGTGATCCCACATGTGATCCATTGGCAAGAATATCAACCGTGTTGTACTTTCCTAACATCGTATTTGTCCGTTGAATAATGACACGCGATTTGCCGCGTGGCGGGGTCGCCGTCTCTGGACGAGGAATAATCTGATGTGTGACTGGCGTGACACATCCTGCAATCAACAGACATAATGCTGCCATTATTGCTGTGGCGTTTCTCTCAAATCTCTGCCTCATGGTCGTTCCATTGCGTGGATCACTTTATCGACTGATTCGAGGTTGATTAGAAATCGCTTTTCTGACCGTACGGGCACACGCCAAGATGGACCGGCATGAAGAAGCGTTCTTATGCTGAAGGATGTCAAAACTGAGCGGAAAGTGCAAGCACGAGATTGAAACAGCTGAGACGGCGGACGGGGGCGCGCGCGTCGAACGCATGTACGCATCCGGCACAGTCAATTGAATGGGCCATCACGCGCAGTGCACGGATTAGGACTGAAGGCGCCAGCCAACCTGGCTATCTGACTATGACTATTGTGCCGTCTGGTATAATCGTGAGTACGAGCGAATTCCCCTTGTGCACGACCTGATATGGCTCGGGCACAACCGTCCACTGTGCCGGACTGCCGGCAATACCGTTGTTTGCGGCATTGAGCAGCAAGACCTCAGTTCGACTATTCAGAGGTACCGCATTGCTGGCATTGAATGTGAGCCTGGTCGGCAGATATAGCGTGCCATTGGTCACTGTAATCAGACTTTGTACCGCGTTCAGACACCAGGTGACGCTGGAACCCTCTCCCAGCCAGCAGTTGTTACTGAAATTAATCGCACTGTCCACGATCTTCATTGCCCCATTGTTCGTAAAAGCGCAGCAGATAGTGGCCGTGGTGTTGGAGAAGAGAATGTTAGTGACGGTAATGCTGCCGGCTCCCGCAATAAAGTTCGTGCCATTAATAACCGCTACGCTCCGGGTTGGTCCCACGCACCCGCTACCTAGATCCAGCGTGCCGGCATTGGTTATGACAAGTCCACTGCCAGGCGCACCAAGGTTGCCGTCGGCGCTAATCTTCAGAGTACCACCCGCAATTGTTGTTCCGCCGCTGTAGGTATTGTTTGTACCGAGCGTCAACTTGCCTGTACCGATCTTGATAAGCGAACCGCCGCCGATCAGATAACCGGAATAGGTGGTGTCTTTGTTGTTATTACCAACCGACATCTTACCGGGAACAGTCAGGCTTTTTGTCTGCCCTGCATTTACGCCGCCCGCCAGTCCGCCCAGCACGCAGTTTGCAGGCAGTGTCACCAGATTCTCTCTGTTCAAACTCTCGGAGAAACCAAAATAGTTGATGTAGTTCAGCGTACTGTTCTGCAAAGCCAGAGTATTGTTGATTCTATATGCATAGCCTTTGTACTGACCGCTTGCCCAGCCGAGATAAGTGTCGCCCGAGTAGGTATTAGCGCCGTTGATGTCAAAGCCGGACCCGCCGCCCTGATCGCCGTCTCCTCCAAGATCACCATTGAAACACAGGCTGCCGGGGCCACTGATAATTCCGTTTATAATGAAATTCTGGCCCCGGTGATTCCGCTGGAGTATCTGAACGCCTGCACACAACACAATACCACGGTTAGCATTCAGCGTAACACTGCTGCCCTGGTTATCCACATCCAGGAGGGCAGTGAGTTCAAGGGTCGCTCCATTGGTCAAGGTGATGTTGTTGGTCTGGAACGAGCCAGGAACGGCACCCAGTCCATTCTCGGCCACAATACTCAGCCGCCCGCCACTGATCACAGTACCACCGGTATAGGTATTTGCACCGGTGAGCTTCAACCTGCCCGAACCGGCCTTTGTCAGTCCGCTGAAACCGGCGACAACATTGCTGACAACAATACTCTTTGGCGCCGTGATCAGAGTATTGGTGCCGATGTTGTTGACTGTGATAGTCGGAGTTTCGCCTGCAAGTGTCAGGACATTTGCTACGTTGTTGTTATTGTCCAGCACCCAGCCCGCGGACGTGTTCACTGCCACATCGCCAAAGATGAGATATCCGTTTGTCCGGGCTGAATCGAGATGAACGGCGAGATCCGTTGTGATGTCAATCGAGTTGAAGTCCGCCGTGTTGCCCGAACCGTCGGCGACAACACCGTCGGTCCAGTTGTTTGTATCACTCCAGTTGCCGGAGGCAGTACCGGTCCAGATACCGCTCTGCGCCCATGCAAGGCCAGACAGTGTCAGCAAGCCCGCCGCGACCGCTGCCGCAAGTGCCCTGGGAATAATTGCAGTACTCAGTGTTCGCGCAGACGTTCCCATGAATCATGCCTCCTGGACTGCCGGAACTATACCAGTTCCGGCCTGCGGCGGAAAGACTGATAATACGTCAACGCCATATGCGAAAGCGAAAAGTATGGAAGAAGGACAAAATGGGTTCAAGGCAGATCACAAGCTGAGCAGGCCCTGAATGTCCGTCCAGGTCAGGCTCTCGACCATCCTCTCGTCGGATTCAATTGTGGCACCGATGATGGCTTTCTTCTTGCGCTGCAGTTCCAGAACCTTCTCCTCGACAGTGCCCTTGGTTATCAGTTTGATTCCGTAGACGGTCCTCTTCTGCCCGATGCGATACGCGCGATCGGTAGCCTGATCTTCAACAGCCGGATTCCACCAGGGATCGAAGTGAATGACCATATCCGCACCGGTCAGATTCAAGCCCGTTCCGCCGGCTTTCAAGCTTATCAGGAACACCGGTATTGAACGTTCGGTATTGAACGTGTGTACAACTTTCATGCGATCCTTTGTCGAGCCATCAAGATAGCAGTATGCGACCTTCCTGCGGTCAAGTTCGTCTCTAAGAATGTGGAGCATCTTCACAAACTGGCTGAACACCAGCATCCGGTGCCCGCCGTCAAGGGCTTCGTCGAGAAGTTCAAGAAAGAGTTCCATCTTGGCCGATGGATATTCCGGCTTCAGGCCCGGCAGCTCAAGAAGACCGAGGTGGCAGCATACCTGTCTGAGCCGCATCAGAACGGTCAGAATCTCCATTCTGGACTTACCAAAGCCCTGCTTGGACATCATGCCCTCAATTCGCTGACGCGATGTACGTAGCAGCTCGGAGTAGACCGCCTTCTGGTCAGGTGTAAGCTCGCAAGTTGCCACTCTCTCTATCTTGGGAGGCAGATCCTTGGCGACATCGACTTTCAGCCTGCGCAGGAGGAATGGATGCACCTTCCGGCGCAGCTTGACTTGCGCGACCGCAGCATCGGGACCCCCGCGGGAAATCGGGGCTTCGTATCGCTCCTTGAAGGCTGCATGACTACCAAGATAACCGGGCATCAGAAAATCCATGATGGACCATAAGTCCGACACCGTGTTCTCTACCGGAGTACCCGTCAGAACCAGCCGGTGACTGGCACTGATTTTTCCCGTTGCCACTGCATTCTGGGTGGAAGGGTTCTTGATGTGCTGGGCCTCATCGAGAATCGCCGCCGAGAATTCCTGCTTGGCATACATTTCCACGTCACGACGCAGGACTGCGTAGGATGTCACCACAAGATCAACGCCGGGGATCTGATCAAAGCGGCTGTGCCGATCGGGCCCGGTCAGCGAGATTACTTTCATCCCCGGAACGAATCGTCTGGCTTCTTCCACCCAGTTTTCAACTATGCTTGTTGGGCACACGATCAGCGCGGGTTTGCGTCTGGCCTTGTCGGCAAGCCGCTCAAGCTGTAGCCAGGCAAGGGTCTGAACGGTCTTTCCAAGGCCCATTTCGTCTGCCAGCAGGCCACAGAATCCGCTTTTTTCAAGAAAACGAAGCCAATTGACGCCGTCCTTCTGATATGACCGGAGTATCCCGTCGAGGGGTTCACCGAGAGGCACCGGTTCAACCCGGACGGTGCGATTGGTCTGACCGGCACTGGAGCGCCACTCCTCGCTCACCTCAACATCAACGCCATCGAGGGCATCCAGTGATGATTTGACAAAGGCGGCATGAATGCCTGCCATACGGAAGTGGCCGGGCCTGTCACTTTCGCCACTGGCGCAATCTGAGAAGATATCCATCATCGACCGGACTGCGTCTGAATCTATCAGAATCTTCCGGCCGCCACTCTCGATAAACGAATCGCCCTTTCTGAGTGCGCGCTGTATCTCGGCCTGCGACAGGCTCAATCCCTGTCCGTCTTCAAAATCGAAGCCAACATCAAACCAGCCAACGCCCGATGCCTCCTGGATCTTTACAACTGGCGCCGCGACCACCATGGATTCCATGTATGGAGCCGCTCTCCCTTCAACCTTGACCCGCCAGCCTCTGCGGCGCAGCGCCGGCAAATGCGAACCCAGAAAATTGAGAACTGGTCTTTCACCAACGATGCACAGGGCACCATCGCAATCTTTGGTGGCATCACGGATGCCGCCAGCAGGCATGGCTGAAAATCCAGTATCACGGAGCATCTCCAGCGCACGCGCCTCCGCAGCACTGTTTCTCACACCGTACCGCATCAAGTCGGTCGGGTCCGGAATGGCAAATTCATCATCTGGCGTATTACTGCCTGCAAGCACCTCGATGGGACCATAGCCAGCGGACAGAGTCGCCGAAAGCGAGGCGGGACTGCCCCGCAGCAGCAGATTAAACTTTGGTGTCTCCGGCTCAATGGTAAACAGATCAGCTGTAATATCGGACTCGATACGCGCGAACTTCTCCAGTGCCGGCAACTCCTTCGACAGAAACCGTACAACATCCTTCCTGGCTACAATGACAACGTCCTGATAGATCTGGTGATAAGGAGCAGGAAGGACATTCTCCAGCGGCCAGAGATTGT
>JBAXMA010000115.1:0-8404 GCA_037134535.1 bacterium | reverse complement strand
CAGACGAACACGTCATCGCCGTGCTCGGTGACGGATCTCTCGGCTGCGGAATTTCGCTCGAAGGTCTCAACAATATCGCCACGACCACAAACCGCCTTATAGTGATCCTTAACGACAACGAAATGTCCATCTCGGTTAATGTTGGCGCAACCGCCCGATATCTTGGCCGTCTCCTCGCCAGCCCGCGGTACAACCGGTGGAAGGGATCAATCGAGGACGCAGCCAGAAGACTGCGGCTCGGACGTCTGCGGCACGCCTACTATAAGATCGAGGAGGTGCTGAAGAGCATGTTCCTGCGCAGTGTCCTGTTCGAGGAACTCGGTCTGCGCTATATCGGCCCGGTTGACGGTCACAACATGCACGCCCTGCTGGATGCGCTGACAATTGCCAAGAACTACAACAGGCCGATCATCGTTCACGTCTCTACACAGAAAGGCAAAGGATATCCGCCAGCCGAGGCCCAACCGGCGGAATGGCACGGCAGATCAAGTTTCGATGTTGCCACCGGCGAGACCATCGCGCAAAAGGGCCCGCCAACCTATGCGGCCGTATTCGGCTCGGTTATGGAACGGCTTGCCGCTCAAGATGACCGCATCGTGGCTATCACGGCTGCAATGTCGGCCGGGACAGGCCTGGCTAACTTCGCCAAACGATTTCCGGCTAAGTTCTTCGATGTGGGTATTTGCGAGGAACACGCTGTCGTATTCGCGGCAGGGCTGGCAGCCGCCGGGATGCGACCGGTCTTTGCCGTCTATTCCACTTTCTCGCAGCGGGCTATAGATTGTATAATCCACGATGTCTGTCTCCAGTCACTGCCAGTAGTGATCTGCCTCGACCGTGCCGGCATTGTCGGTGACGACGGTCCGACACATCACGGAGTATTCGATATCGCTCTTTTGCGGTCCGTCCCAAACCTGATACTCGCACAACCCAGAAACGAAGCCGAACTCGCAAACCTGCTGTTCTCAGCCATAAAATGGGGCAAACCGACAGCAATCCGCTATCCACGCGGTGCGGGTCCGGGAACGCCTGTTCCTGATACGCTATCCGAACTTCAGCCGGGTAAGGCTGAAATTGTCAGTGAAGGGAAAGAAATTCAGATCTGGGCACTCGGCGACATGGTGCCAATGGCGGAGCGCGTCGCTGATATCCTTGCAGGACAGGGAATGACTGCCGGTGTAGTCAACGCCCGATTCGTCCGGCCATTGGACGAGGAACTTCTGACAAAACACTCTTCAACAGCTCAGGCCATAGCCACCATAGAAAACGGTGTCGTCAAAGGGGGCTTCGGGTCAGCAGTGGGATCATCACTTGCAGCCAACCACTTCGAAGGCTCATTCCTGCCTTTCGGATGGCCAGACGAATTCCTCCCGCACGGCAGCATGAATGAGCTGTCTGCCCGTTCCGGCTTTAATGCAAAGACGATCGCCACCGCCATCTTGAAAGAATTCATCGCGTAGCCCGCATAGATCAGCACAGTGGATTACATCCTGAGTCAGCATGAAGAGTACTTCAAAGAGGCTTGATCAACTGCTCGTAGTACGCGGACTGACAGACAGCCTCGCCAAAGCCCAACGCCTGATACTCGCCGGGGAAGTTCTCGTCAACGGCCAGGTAGTGTCAAAATCCGGATACAGCTTTCCTGCGGATGCAATCGTGGAAGTCCTCGCCAGGCCGCGCTTCGTGGGTCGTGGCGGCAGCAAGCTGCAGTCGGCCATGGATGCTTTTAATATACAAGTTGGCGGCCTTATCTGTATTGATGTCGGTGCGGCCACCGGCGGATTCACTGACTGCCTGCTCCAGAATGGCGCGACCTGCGTCTATGCAGTTGACGTTGGCAGGAGCCTGATCAGCGAAAAGCTGCGCAATGATTCCAGAGTCACAGTGATGGACAAAGTCAACGCACGCTACCTTGAGCCGGCAATGTTTCCTACCCCACCGGCATTTGCTTCGATCGACGTCTCCTTCATTTCCTTGACTAAGATTCTTCCCGCTGTTACACGGGTTCTTGTGCCTGGTGGCCACATTGTGTCACTAATCAAGCCACAGTTCGAAGCTGAACGGCACGAGGTCGAAAAAGGCGGTGTGGTGCGCAACCCGGCAATACATTCGAGGATAATTGAAGCAATCCGTGTTTTTGGAGTGGAGAAAGCCGATCTGGAATGGCTGGGGGTGCACGAGTCACCGCTCAAGGGACCGGCTGGTAACATTGAGTTTCTGGCCTTCTGGCGGACGGGCATGAAATGAAACGTATCGGCGTAACGGCAAATTGCGGCAAACCTCGCGCGGCGGAAGTGCTGAAACATCTCGCCGATGTCGCGGGAAAACATGGCCTTGAGCTTATTGCCGACGAAACAGCCGCCGGACTGCTCAACTGCAAGTCAGTCCCATTCGACAAGCTCTGCGACCAGGTGGACGCCTTAATGGCTCTCGGTGGCGACGGCACTATGCTAAAGGCTGTGCGCGAATTGAATGGCAGGGATAAGCCTGTCATAGGCGTGAACATCGGCGGTCTGGGTTTTCTCACGACAGTGGCTGAAGAAGAACTCGATCAGGCCCTTGATTGCCTGGCGTCCGGCAAATTCTCCACAAGCATACGGGCCGTTGCCGAGGCTCGCCTCGTCCGGAACAATGTTGAAATCTCAACCTACCGTGGATTGAACGACGTCGTAATACACCGTGGTCCATCCGGCAGAATTGTAACACTGGACGTCGCGATTGAAAACGAGACCGGAACTTCGTATCTCTGCGACGGCCTGATTGTATCTACACCAACGGGCAGTACCGGACATTCCTTGTCGGCCGGCGGTCCAATCATCACTCCAGACACATCGGCATTTGTCATCAGCCTGATCTGTCCACACACATTAAGCTCACGTCCGATGGTGGTTCCGGATCAAAGCCGGATTTCTATAACTGCGAGCAAGAGTTCAGGCGACCTGCTTCTCTCAGTGGACGGTCAGGTCGGCGAACCACTGTTGACTGGAGATTGTGTAACGGTGCGGCGAAGTGATAAGGGCGTCCGATTCATCCATCTGCCGGGATACAGCTATTTCTCAGTCCTCCGTCAGAAACTGCACTGGCGTGGTTCGGCGAAGTGAACGGTTTTTGGACAGGGGCCTGGTAAACTGTTCAATTTGAGAAAAACACAACCGCCCGGTATATAGCGTGATTTGCCGCCAGGGCATAGATGCTGGAAAACATGTCATCAAGAACGATCCCCTTGCCTCCACCGAGCTTCTGGATTTGAAAGGCCGGAAACGGCTTGATAATGTCAAATATCCGGTGAGTCAGGAATGCCACAGCCAGCAGGTATAGATGGCTCTGCCATGCCAGCCCCAGCAGACATATCGGGAAAGTCATATATTCATCGGCAACGATCCTGCCGTCGTCCTTCTTTCCAAAATGTTCCTCAGCAATCGTGCATATCGGAATCGCCAGAACAACCAGCAATGCGGCCAGGCAAATCTGGTACATAATGCTGGAAGGCAATGCGAAAACCACTACAAGACCCAGCAGCGTTCCTGCCGTACCGGGAGCAATCGGACTGAGCCCTAGTCCGAACCCTGACGCCAGAATGATCGTAACTTTCCTTACAAAACTGCAGCGCGCTAGTTCCAAGCTCTTCATACCCAGCTATGTACACGATAGATGGCCACCTCTGCAACCCGATTCAGCATGTGCTTGCCGTGCCGCACAAACTGGGCTATATTCGTATTTATGGCTGACATGCTCGCTATAATACCTACGTTTGACGAGAGGGAAAACGTCAAGTCGATTTCCGAGGCTGTGCTCTCTATCAAGGCCGATGCGAATATTCTCTTTGTGGACGACAATTCTCCGGACGGCACGGGTAAGATACTGGATGAAATGGCCGCCGCCGACTCCAGAATTCACGTATTGCACAACAATGCAAAAGGCGGACTCGGCAAGGCTTATATTGCCGGATTTCGCTGGGCACTCCAACGGTCGTACAAGTTTATATTCGAGATGGATGCTGATTTTTCGCACGATCCAAAGGAAATTCCGAATTTCCTCAAAGCGGCCGAAAAAGCCGATTTGGTGCTGGGCTCGCGCTATGTCAACGGCATACGGATAACGAACTGGCCGCTCAGGAGGTTGATTCTGAGCAAAGGTGCTGCGACATATGTGCGAATTGCAACGGGATTACCGGTAACAGATCCGACAGGCGGTTTTAAGTGCTTCCGCCGTGAAGTGCTTGAAGCAATAGATTTTGACTCAATCATATCCAATGGTTATGCGTTCCAGATTGAGATTAACCATACCGTCTGGATGAAAGGCTTCCGCATAGCCGAAGTCCCCATCACTTTCGTAGACAGAAGGTCAGGTTACTCGAAAATGGCATCTTCAATAGCGCGCGAGGGATTCTGGATTGTATGGAAACTGGCACCAAGAAGCAGATTTCACAGGCCGTCAGTAAGACAAGGCTGACAGACTACATCCGGGCTATGCGGCCCGAGCACTGGATAAAGAACCTCGTAGTTCTTGCCGCCTTCTTTTTCGCACTCGGAGACTCCAAAGAGGCCATAAAGTTTCAGCCACTGTGGCTTGCGGCCTGTCACATCATCGGCGCGGCCATCATATTTTGCATCATTTCCAGTGCTGTTTACGTGTTTAACGACATTCGGGATCGCGATCTGGATCGTGCACATCCGCAGAAGAAACTACGCCCGATAGCCGCCGGAATGATCACCCTGTCTCATGCATGGTTTCTTGCCGTGGCACTGTTTACTATCGGCGTTGCATCATCGATTATGCTGTCTATGCCACTGGCATATGTTGTGGTCGCATACATTCTTCTTCAGGTATGCTACACTCTTGCGCTCAAGAAAATAGCTATGTTGGACGTGCTGGTAATTGCATCCGGGTTTGTGCTCAGAGCACTGGCCGGTGCCGCCACATTGTCCGTAGCCATCTCGCCCTGGCTCGTACTCTGCACCTTTCTCCTGGCGCTGTTCCTGGGTTTCTGCAAGCGTCGACATGAGAAGATACTTCTTGTCGACAGCGCGTAAGAAAACAGGCCCAGCCTTGTGAACTACGACGAGCGCCTTCTTGACCAGGTCATCGGAATTGCCGCAGCCGCCACAATCGTTTCTTACTCAGTTTACACCCTGTCCCCCGATACTGTGGTCAAATTCGGAACGGCATGGCTAGGTTTTTCCATACCTTTCGTCATCTTCGGGGTATTCAGATACCTCGATCTGGTCTACAGACACGATCAGGGTAACAAGCCTGAGCGCCTGCTCCTCGCAGACAAACCCCTGCTGCTGAATATGCTGCTTTACACGATTGTAATCATAATAGTAGTTATCCGATCACGCATCCAATCCATCTTCTAACGGGAGAGATCAAAGATCTTTGCACTGACTCGAATAAGCACTTTCAATCCTGAAGCACTTGTGCCACACTGCCAGACCATTGTTAATTGAAAGAGGTCACAACGTGAACGATGAACCGCTAAATAGAACGTCCGAGACAGGGAAGCCCGAGCGCTTCTTAAGCATGTGGGAGTGGTGCGCATTTCTGATCGTCACACTCATCTCCTTCGCCATTTACGTCTATTCGATGGCACCCAGCGTAACTCTTGAAGACTCAGGGGAACTGGCTACAGCCGGCGACAATCTCGGCATTCCCCATCCGCCCGGTTACCCGCTGTGGACAATCCTCGTCTGGCTCCTGTCAAAGGCACTCTGGTTCGTGCAGTTCCGCGGTCAGCCCAACCCTGCGTGGACTATCGCGCTGGCATCGGCAGTTTTCGGTTCCCTGTCCGCTGGACTGATCGCCATGCTCATTTGCAGATCCGGCAGGGACATGCTTGCTGAAATCCGCAAGCGGACCGGAGCAACCAATGTTGCCATTGACAACATCATCTGCTGGGCCGGAGCGACATCGGCGAGCCTTCTATTCGCTTTCTCCATGGCTATGTGGACTCAGAGCAACATTGTCGAGGTATACAGCCTTAACACGTTGGTGGTTGCAGTCATCCTTCTTCTCGGCTACGCATGGATGCATCAACCTTTAGACAAGTTCCTTTTCGGCATAGCGCTGGCATTCGGATTGGGATTGGGCGACTGGTATCCGTCCGTAATGCTCGTGTCCTTTGCGATAATTGTTCTGGTATTGATCAAGGACATCAAACTCTTTCGTGACTTCACTGCTGTAGGAATCGTTCTTGTAGGAATTTTCTTACTTAATTTCTTGATGCATTACCTGAATGAACTTACACGCCAGGACGGCAGCCCGATGTATCCATGGGCTGGTAGCTTTCTTTGGATTCAAGGTCCTTATTCTTTCGCATTCTGGGCATATCTGGTCATAAATTGCGCAGCAATCGCCATTGGCGGAGCGCTCCTGCCTCGCGGCAAAACTGTTGCAATTTGCTTTATTCTGGCCGAAATGGGACTGCTTATCTATCTCTACATGCCCTTGGCGTCCGACCTGAATAATCCGCCCATGAACTGGGCATATCCCAGAACATGGGAAGGGTTCATACACGCCATCACACGCGGCCAGTACGAGAAGGTTGCCCCCGGCCCCGTCTTTACGCCGGCATTCCTTGATCAGATGATGTGGTACGGGGACTGCCTCCGTGTTCAGTATACAATTCCCTTATGCCTGCTCGGATTGCTGGTGTTTGCCGGGTGGAGTATCAAGGCCGGTAAAAGCCGGGTGAGCGTGCTTCTGCCCTGTCTCCTGCTGGTGCCGGTTTCGGCGCTCATCCTTGGAGCTGCAAAGATCATGGGTACAGGATTCCTCACGAGCAAGGGTGCTTGGGATGCAAATGATCCACTGGTACTTATCCTTGTGCTTATTGCTTTGATGGGGCTGATCGCGATGCTGATAAAGGAAGTCAAGTCGCTCGCTGACCAGATGACAGGAGGATCGGAAACCCTTACCGTAGACAAGATGCTTATCGGGTTAATTCTTCTGACCGGTCTTGCAGTCCTGCTTTTCGGATATGCACGTAATGTGATATGGCTTATTATAAGCTCTGCTTCACCAATATCCGGAGAGGGGAGACTGCTTGCTGCCATATTCCTTATTCTGGGACCAATTGCCCTTACAGCCTTTGTTGCGTGGCTGGTGTATGGACCGGCAGAAATGCGCTCTGACCTCAACGAGACCTCTCAGAAGTGGATAGTAGTGACAGTCGTAGTCTATCTCCTTATGAGCGTTCTCATGGTTGTCATGAGCAATCTCAAGGGAGACATTCAGGACCTGTTCATCCAGAAGGTGAAGTTCATCCCGTCCTACGAACTGTTCTCGGTGTGGATGGGGTACGGATTGATCCTCGGCTTGGCGTATTTCCACAGACTTCTCTCTGGCAACAGGTTCGTGGCCAACAGTGTAGCCGTTGCGGGAGCGGTGCTGATTCTGCTCCTTCCTGTATATCCAGTAGTCATGAATGCCCCGCTAACAACTACGCCTTGCGCGTTTAACAAGGACCTGCTCGTAGATGAAGGCGGCGCGAACGCCAGGGGTGATGACTACGGCTGGCAGTTCGGTAACTATCAGTTACGCGGAGTTGAAGCCATTCGTGAGGAACTCAGGCCGGGCGAGCTACCTCCACCCAGCACAAATTATCCACCGCCCATGGGCCAGGATGCCATTTTCTTCGGCGGCACCGATCCGGGACGTTTCGTACCCACCTACATGATCTATTCGGCCCATGTTCGTGAGGATGTGCACCTGATCACCCAGAACGCCCTCGCTGACCATACCTATATGAGCGTAATGCGCGACCTCTACGGCGACAGAATATGGATACCTGCCCTGGTGGACAACCAGCAGGCATTCGCGGTATTCGCTGAAGAAGTGAGATCAGGAAAGCGGGCAGGCAATGTTGATATCAAGGGTGGCCGGGTAGTGGTGCAAGGTGTTGATCAGGTCATGGCAATCAACGGCATTCTCTGCAAGATGATCCACGACCACAACAAATGGCGACACCCCTTCTATGTCGAGGAGAGCTATGTGATGCCGTGGATGTATCCCTATATGGAGCCGCACGGCCTGATTCTGAAGATCAACGCCGAACCATTGAGCGAGATACCGGCTGTAACCGTCAAGAATGACATGGAGTTCTGGGGCTGGTATTCCAGACGCATGCTCACTGACGATAATTTCACCAATAATGCAGTCGCTCGAAAAACCTTCTCAAAGCTTCGGAGCGCCATTGCCGGGCTGTACGAATCACGCCAGATGTTCAAAGAAGCCGAAACCGCCTATTGCGAGGCTGTTAAACTCTGCCCTGTCAGTCCGGAAGCCGCCTTCCGGCTCGCCAACATGTATATGAGTATTGGTAAGATGGACGAGGCAAAGAAGGTAATGCTGGACTTCGCGGAACTCGACCGGAGTGCGAACGTCGATCAGGTCAATTTTCCGG
>JBAXMA010000114.1:0-8404 GCA_037134535.1 bacterium | reverse complement strand
CATGGAATCAGTGTACCAAGCTCACGCAACTGCTTAAGGATCTCGGGTACTCCGTCCACATCGACCGCAAGGAAACATCGGACGGACGTATCTATTTCACGATCAGTCAAGGAGGTGCCAGTGACCGCACCTGATTCAAAACTGGCACTCCGATGGGTGTCCGCCGTCATCATCGTCATCGCAGTAGCACTGGCCTTCAATGCAGTCAACACCCTCCTGGACCTCTCCAGAAGACTGAAGGAATACGTTGGTTACTCAATCGACGTCCGTGAGGAAGAAAAAGCCGACGCGAGCAGTGCCGCAGCCATAAGGATGTTCGAGGAATTGCCTGATCCGCACCCGGTTCCACTTGCCGACCTGCTGAAAAAATCATTCTCCGGCGACAAGTTCGAGATAGTCGAGAAACCAGCCGATCCAACGGTAGAGGGGTGGCAAACCCTGCGAAGAGAAGTTACACTGCCGGAAATCCAGCTCGCCAGACTTGGCGCATTTCTTGGCGTAGTGGTAACTCAGCGTCCGCCCTGGAGACTGGTGTCATGCCGGATTGCTTCATCCGGTCCACAGGGCGGGACGGCCCGCGTCTCACTGACTTTTGACGCAATGGAAAAGACGCCGCAGTAGATGAGAAACAACGCACATCGACATCCTCATGACGTTGACACGGGAAGCAGAGAGTGTAACATCCGGCCTGTGAAAACACCGCTTGTAATAGATCGACACAGTCATAGTCTGAGCCGAAGGAACATAAGTCCCGAGGCACTAAAAGTACTTTATACGTTGAAGGAATGCGGTTTCCTCGGCTATCTGGCAGGTGGTGGCGTGCGGGACCTGTTACTCGGACGCAAACCGAAGGACTTCGACGTGGTGACAGACGCCACGCCCAACCAGCTGCGCAAAGTATTCCGTAACTGCAGGCTTATCGGCAGGCGATTCCGCCTCGCTCACATACATTTCCGTGACCACATCATTGAAGTGGCAACATTCCGGTCTGACTCCGCACCTGACACATCTGCGGCAGCCGTGAGCGAAGATCCTCCTCGTCACCATGCTGAACGTGACCCCGGACATTCGCGCCATCATCCACGCCCGCAGCATCCGGCGACGCTCAAGACCGAGGACGGTCTGATACTCAGGGATAACGTATTCGGCACACCGGAGCAGGACGCGCGACGCCGCGACTTCACAATCAATGCTCTCTTCTACAACATCGACGGGTACGGCATCATCGACTATGTCGGCGGTCTCGAGGACCTGAAACACAGGCTCATCAGGTCTATAGGCGACCCCATGGTGCGGTACGCTGAGGACCCCGTACGTATGGTCAGGGCTGTAAGGTTCGCCGCCGTTCTGGACTGCCACATTGAACCAGCCACCTACGAAGCTATTGTGCGCTCGCATGCGATAATAGCCAAGGCCTCAAACGCAAGACTCTACGAAGAAGTACTGAAGCTGTTTCTCGGCGGAGCTGCCGAGAAGGCCTATGCACTGCTGTCACGAACTGGGCTCTTCGCCGCGATGTTTCCCCAGCTAAGTGCATGGATGAAGCACTCGGACTCTGACTACAAAACGCACTGGCTCAGGAAAGCATGCGTTAAGATCGATGGATGGGTGCGGTCCGGAACGGAAGTAACGCCGGCAATGATGTTTGCCGCCATGTTTGCTGACTACCACGAGGACATGGCCGAACAAGCTGCTCTGCACCACCACATCCGTCTGGAGAAAGCAATTGGCATAGCAACCATCCGTCACCTGGCAGAACTGGCGCCACGCATTCTCATTCCGCGCAGAGTCAGCGAGCAGATAACAAGGATCCTTATTGATGGCTTGCGCGCGTCCGAAGAGAACCCGCGAGATGATCATCCGTCTCATCATGCGCACCATGCGCAGCATGCGCAACGTCCGCATGGCCATCATCCAGCGACGAAATCTCATCACTCGAGGTAACTCATGAGCGACATAATCAACCTGCCGAAGGCCGACATTGACATTCTCCGCAGACTTGCGGAACGGAAAGTCAAACTTGCCAATGACCCGGTCAACGAGGAACGCCGTGAAGCCTGGTACCTGCACGATGCCGGATCATCCGGCAGACCCATGGTGCTTGCAGAGTACGGCGGTGTGCAGGACAAGATCCGGCCGTTCACAGATGCCGGTTGCCAGTGTACCGATCCGTGGGCACGTAGCATCGAGGTGTGGCAGTTCATGGCCGAGGCATATCAGTTTGAATCGCTGAAGGATGACCACGTCATCGAACCGTATCTCACAACCGGCTGGCATGTTGGCGGCACAGACTACGGGGTGCAGGCAGTTCAACACCATGGCGACAACGATGGCCGCATGGGTTCGCGGCGATGGGACCCGCCTATTGTCGACTTTGACCGTGACTTTCAGAAACTCCGGCCACGGACCTGGAGCGTAAACAGGGAGAGTTCTCTGGCCAATTACGAGCGGCTTAAGGCCATTTTTGGCGACATACTGACGGTCCGGTTCAGGAGCAGCTACTGGTGGACAATGGGCATGACATGGGCGGCAATCGACTTGATCGGCCTCGAAAGCCTGATGCTCTGGATGTACGACAATCCGGCCGCCTTGCACCGCGTAATGGCGTTCCTGCGCGACGATCACCTTGCCCATGCCAGCTGGATGGAAAAAGAGGGCCTGCTTACCATCAACAACGAGAATGACTACATGGGCTCCGGAAGCATGGGCTATACCAGAGACCTGCCCAAAACAGGGCGCGCCAAGAGCGATCCTGTCCGGCTTGAAGACTTGTGGGTACTTCTGGAGTCTCAGGAGACTGTCGGAGTCGGCCCCGACCTCTTCGAGGAATTCATCTTCCCCTACCAGCTCTCGATAGCTGAGAAGTCCGGAAAAGTCTATTACGGTTGCTGCGAGCCGGTCCATAACCGGTGGCATGTCCTCAAGCGGCTGCCTCATCTTGCACGGGTATCTATATCACCGTGGGCGGATGAAGAATTCATGGCAAAAGCGCTTGGAACAGACATCATCTATTCGCGTAAACCCAACCCGACGCTCATCAGCACCGACAAGTTCGACGAAGTCGCCATCCGTGCTGACATAAGAAAGACTCTGACCACCGCAAAAGGTTGCAGGATTGAGTTGATTATGAAGGACGTTCATACACTGAATGAGCAGCCCGGCAGGCTGGCACGATGGGTGGAACTCGCTCGCGAAACCATCAGCGAAGTTTACGGAAACTAACACTATGACTCACATAAAAAGAATGGCCCCGGAGCCGCAACTGAAGGCTGGCGACAAGACTGATGGTTTCGTTGTGCTCTCCGTCACACAGCTGCACGAGACCTGTATGACGGCATATCGTCTCGAACACATAAACACTGGTGCCCGCCTTCTCCATCTCGATGCTGATGATGACGAGAACCTTTTTTCTATTGCCTTCCCTACACCACCTCCGGATGACACCGGTCTGCCGCATATCATCGAGCACAGTGTCCTGAGCGGATCTGAAAAGTATCCGGTGCGGGACCCATTCTTTGAAATGGCAAGAATGAGCATGGCCACTTTTATCAACGCCATGACCGGCTACGACTGCACTTACTATCCGGTAGCCAGCAATGTAAGGCAGGATCTGTTCAATCTTGCTGACGTCTACTTCGATGCCGTATTCCACCCGATGCTGTCAAAATCAACATTTCATCGTGAGGCTCATCACTTCGCACCTGCGGACAAGAAAGACCCGACCGGCAGTCTGACCATAAACGGTGTCGTATACAGCGAGATGAAGGGTGTGTACTCCCACCCCGAACACAAGTTATCGTACCTCATCGTTCATAGTCTTTTTCCAGATACAGTCTTCAGTCTCGATTCCGGCGGAAAGCCGGACGCCATACCGGGCCTGACATACGACGACTTCAGGAACTACCACCGCACATTCTACCAACCATCCCTGGCATACTTTGTCACCTATGGCAATAATCCGGTCTCGCAGTACCTGCAGTTCCTCGACATCCGGCTGGCCCGGTTCAAACGGACCACCGCCACACCATCAATCGTGCGCCGTCAACCCAGATGGCAACAACCACGAACACTTGAGGATGCATATCCCATCGGGGCTGATGAATCATTAAAAGAAAAGACTTACATTATCCTCAGTTGGATCGTTGGAGATGGCCTGTCCCCGGCCGACATTACCTCTCTCGAGGTCCTTGGTCTGATCCTTCTCGGCAACGAAGGTGCCCCGCTCAGAAAGGCGATCATTGATTCCAAATTAGGACAGGACACATTCTGCCCTGGCCTCCAGATTGTCGGCCCTGAATCCAGCTTCGGCATAGGTCTGAAAGGCTCGGAGCCTGAAAATACCGGCGCGTTTGTGTCACTTGTCCTGAATACACTGAAGCAATGCGCGACTGATGGATTCGATCGCAATCAGGTTCTTGCCTCGTTTCAGCAGGCTGCCTACCAGCGACTGGAAGTTCACTCAGGCTACCCGCTTCATGTCATGGATAGCACACTTTCGTCGTGGGTTTATGGATCTGATCCTCTCGCCTTCCTCCACATGAAAGAACATCTCGCTACATGCCGGAAGAAGTACGAAGATGATCCGAATTTGTTCAGTCGGCTCGTAACCGAACGACTTATTCAGAGCATGCATAGACTAACTCTGGTTTTACGACCGGATCAAACATTGCAGGCACGCACCGATGCCGCTTTCACTGAGCACATGATACGCGTGAGAGCCGGATTTTCAGACAAGCAGGCCAGAGACATTGCAACTGAGGCAGACGAACTTGAGGAGCTTTCCGGCACACCCAACTCGCCGGAGGCCATTGCCATGCTTCCGCAGTTGAAAGTGAAGGATTTGCCTGCAAAACCAAAGCACATCCCCACCACAGTCGAACAAATGGGCGGAGGAAACGAACTTCTCGTAAACGACGTATTCTCAAACGGAGTGAACTATCTAAATCTGAGCTTTGATCTGGCCGGGATGCCGGCGGATTTGTGGCCATACCTTGCCCAATACACCGACGCCGTACAAAAGCTGGGTGCCGCCGGAATGAATTACGAGCAGGTGTCACGACGCATTGCCGCGCACACAGGTGGCATTTCGTGCTGGCCATGGTTCCAGACACGATGCAATCGTCCGGATCAACCTCTTTTCGGTCTGCAATTTTCAATCAAGGCACTGGATGATCAGATGGAACCAGCGCTTGAACTCCTGCGCGATCTGGTGTTTGCCGTTGAGCCAGGGGACCGAAATCGTCTTCATGACGTCCTGATCCAGGATCTAGCCCAATGCCGCACCGAGCTTGTTTTTGGAGCCGGAGCCCCCCCTTCCCATGCCGGACGGGGCCACACGCCTCAGGCATACCTCGCTGACCTTGTGAATGGGCTCCCACAACTTCCGCTTGTCACGTCTCTCACCTCTAACTTTGACAAGATGGCCCAGGGCCTTATCAGTAAAATTGAGTCTATCCGCGATACACTCCTCGTCAGGGGAAGAGTCACTGCAAGTTTCACTGGTTCGGATCGCGGGGCCGAAGCCGTACGTCGCTCACTCGCAACATTGCTGCAAAGGATGCGAACAGAGCAGCTCAAGGATGCGCCGACCGGGTTCGTGCCGTTTGTCAAACCGCCGAGGGAAGGACTGGCAGCACCCATTGAAGTCGCTCACTGCGCGCAAGTAATGCCCGCACCACACTTCTCACATCCTCACTCAATCCCGCTGGTCCTCGGAACTCACATAGTAAGCATGGACTACATGATCAATGAATTGCGATTCAAGGGCAATGCCTATGGAGCGTCCTGCCGGTACGACAGCCTCGGATCCATGCTCTATCTGACAACATTCCGCGATCCGCATGTCGCACGCACGCTCAAGGTGTTCGACAAACTCGTGGATTACGTGCGCGGCATTGAATGGACACAGGCCGACATTGACCGCGCCATCATCGGCGTAGCCAAGGGCGACGAACGCCCCATCAGGCCCGAAAGTGCAACCCATCTTGCCATTCATCGCCATCTCATCGGTCACACGCGCCAACTGCGTGAAGAACGACACGACCGCCTCTGCCAGGCACGTCCTGCAGAGGTACGCACCGCGCTCCTGGAGACCCTTGAAAGCGGCCCCAGCAAGGCCTCGGTCTGCGCGATTGCCAGTCGTCGCAAACTGGAAGACTCAAATAGGGAAATGCCAGAAACACCGCTCAGCATTCAGGATGTGGAGCCGGCCGAGGGGTGAGATCAGTAGCTCATTTGAGCTACTAGTCTCAGCTGACACAATCCGCTATCCTCCTCCCATCATGAAAGCGGGGGCATTCAAAACCGCATGCGGGATGCTGGTGCTTACACTTCAGTACTTTGAAGCGACTGCAGCCGACGATCCTCTGGAGCCTTACCGGATTTCGCAAGTCACTGAGACCCTGACCTACGACAGTGAAGGTCACGTTACCGGCAAGGAAGTAGTCAGCGACAGCAAGGTGGACATAAAGGAAAAGATTGTCGAACGCCACGTCGCCAACAGTCATGGCGGTCTGCGACTTGTTGGCCGGACCACTACTATCCAGGATACTCAGGGCAAAATCGTTACAACAACTGAGGCCCTCTCCAATCCCACATCTCCCGCGCTGGTCGTGGCTAACATAACGACCCTGACGAAGGATGCCAATGGCGGTTCAGTAACAACCACTGAAAGCAGAGATGCCGGCGGCAACCTCTCAATCAACCGGCGTGTCACGGTAGCAAGAGAAGATGGCCAGACAATCACCACTGTCGAGACTCTGGACAAGAACAGCCGACTCGTCGTTACCTCTCAGATGACGACCAAGTAAGTAGTTCACTCTTTACTGGACCTCGCACCGTCACTCGGGTAAAACCGCCTCCATGAAAACACATACATCGTCGGGATTGAGAAAGGCGGGCCTCGGTATAATGGTTATTCTCTCGGCTGCAATTGCATCTGTCTGTCAGGGACAGGGAACAAACGCTCCCTTCCCCGGCCAGAAGGGTGACTATCACGGTTATGAGCGTTACAGTTTCTCCGTCGATGGAGTGGACTGCCTGGTCGTCACGCCAAAACAGGCCGCCAGCGGCAAGCCCTGGATCTGGCGTGCTGAGTTTTTCGACCACCACCCTGAGATCGACCTTGGCCTGCTGGCCAATGGGTTTCATTTGGCCTACATGAACGTCGGCAACACTTTCGGCTGTCCGGACGCGATGGCTCATTTCCTGGTGTTCTACAATGAGCTCACCGGAAAATACGCTCTGTCGAAGAAGCCAGTTCTCGAGGGACTCAGCCGGGGCGGATTGTATGTTTACAACTTTGCGGCCGCCAACCCCGACAAGGTCGGCGCAATCCTGGGCGACAACCCAGTGTGCGACTTCAAGTCCTGGCCGGGTGGCAAGGGGAAGGGCCCCGGCAGCGGCGGCGACTGGCAGAAAGTCATCAAGGATTATCACTTCAAGTCAGAACAGGAAGCCATGGCTTACGACAAGAACCCCGTGGACAACCTGAAACCGCTTGCAGATGCAAAGATACCCATTCTACACCTCGCGGGCGATGCCGATGAAGTCGTCCCCTACCCTGAAAACACAGTTGTCATCAAGGAGCGCTACGAGAAACTTGGCGGCGACATAACTGTGATCGTCAAAAAGGGTATGAAACATCATCCGCACGGGTTACAAGATCCAACCCCGGCGGTTGAGTGGGTCCTGAAGCAGCTGAAGGTCGCACCTGCGGCAGCTGCTGCAAACAAGCAATAAATACTGATCAGGTTCAGCGTTGCTTTGCCGCGAATTCCGGTTCAAGGAAGAGCCCGAAATCAGACAATGCGGGAGCTACCGGCGACTGGGTGACACGAACGCGTACCTTTTTGGCTGCAGTCTTAGGCACACGCCACAGACGATTGGCCCCAATGGATTCCGCTCTGGACATTTCCTTCCATGAGGGGCCGCCTTTCGCATTTGTGTCCCATACGTCCACGGCAATGCCCTCAACACGCTGACCAAGTCGGATGTCCTCCCGCAGACGGATCAGATTGAATGTCTTCTCGCCTGCCAGTTCCACCACCAGCTCCGGCGTGTGCACGGCATCATCAGTCACCCATGCGCTCCACTGATCGCCGTCTAGAAGTCGCTCCGCGGCGTAGAACGGATCAACCACCCCGTTCTGGCCTCGTGTATTACTCGCCTGCAACTTCGCATCTGAGGCGAGGTTAACTGCAAATGTAGCGCGAAGATGCTCTCCGTATCCTTTCAAACTTGCAAAGTCGTTGTCATGAATCTGCCCGCGCCGGTCTGGCGGGATGTTTAAAATGAGATTTGCCCCGCGTCCAACACAGGAAAGGTAGATTTCCATCAGCTTTTCAGGAGTCTTCACCTGGCCGTTCTGACTCTCATGCCAGAACCACCCCGGCCGTATTGAGAC
>JBAXMA010000113.1:0-8414 GCA_037134535.1 bacterium | reverse complement strand
CCGGTCTTTGGCTATGGGTGACGGGAACAACCAAGGTTTCAATCCACGCGCCCGCGGGGGGCGCGACGTCGAGATAATCAAGGCGCATTACAGAGAGTTGGCGTTTCAATCCACGCGCCCGCGGGGGGCGCGACGCGTACAACGTTGCCAATGGATACGGCCAAACCCGTTTCAATCCACGCGCCCGCGGGGGGCGCGACCGTACATATCTTCTGAGCAATAAACACAAGCGTTTTAGAGTCCAATCCGCGATCTGTCAATATTTGGTTGCCAAAGAACAAAGATTGCTCTCGATTACAGTCGATAAGTCCTTCCGTCTCAAAGCATTGCTACGCAGCGCGAACCTCCCAGCGAACTAATGGTTGCTTGTGGTTCGCGGGAGACCGAATCAAACAAAAAGAGGCCCTTCCAGATTGACGGTCTCCTTCGCGCCAATATGCTCCACCCGCCGCTCCCAGTTCGATCCGAGATAGTAGAAGCGGAGGCTATCCTCATCAGGATTTATTGTATCAATAAGCTTTTGCTTCAGTGCCGCCCACTGAGCCGGGTCCACATTACATTCGAACACGGAGTTCTGGACCCGCTGCCCGTAGTCAAGGCAGGTCTTTGCTATACGACGCAGGCGCGTCTTTCCAATATTATCCATCGTCTTTACGTCATAACTCACCAGAACCATCATAGTTCAACCCTCACTGCTCAGATGAACCGGAGACACCACGGATGGCACTGATAACACGGATGGTTGGCTGATCGTCCTGTCCGTGATATCCGTGTAGTCCGCGGTCGTTCCCCCATGATTCATGCATTACCCGAGGGCCAATCCCTCGTCGACGCCTTTTCCGACGCCACATGATTTCCGCTTCCGCAGAAATCATTTCCAAATGAATGGTGGATATCCGTCCAAGTCGCCGCGGAGATGCCTTGCCAGCAACATTGCCTGTACATGCAGCAACAGGCCTATCTGCACATTCTCGTCCAGAAACGGATGGCGAATCTCCTCCTGCTTCCGCTTCTGATAGGCCACCAGCAGTGCCTTTCGCGTGTCGTCATCCATGGTAACGGCTCCGGATTCGGTCCTGGAAAAGCCCTTCCCCTGCACCTGCCGCAGGTTTACCAACGACAGGGCCAGTCTGTCCGCGAGAAAAGCACGGAACTCCTCCATCAAATCGAGCGCCAGCCCCGGCCGTCCTGGGCGGTCCGTGTGCAATAGACCAACCTGCGGATCGAGTCCAACCGCTTCCAGTGCCGCAGATGCGTCATGCGCTAGAATCGTGTAGATGAATGACAGAAGGGCATTCATATTATCCATCGGCGGCCGGCGTGACCGGCCACGAAAAAAGAAGTCCTCTTTTTGTGCCGTAATCATGTGGTCAAAGACCTCAAAATATGTATTGGCTGCTTCACCCTCTTTCCCCCGAAGAACGTCAACAGGCACGTCTTCCTTCAGACCATCAATCAAATTGCCCAACTTTGCCACCGCTGCATCGACCTGCGGGTTACCCTCGGGACCGGCATGATCTCGCACGCTACGCTGAAGCACTGTCCGGCAATTCGCAATCTTACCCAGAACGATTGATCGCGAGATTGCGGCCCGCGCTTTGGGATCGTCTGAACGGCGATACTGCTCACGCCTGAGCAAAACGTTGCCCGAGACCGGCCCATGCACACGTGCAAAGAAGCGGCCCTGTTCGCTGAGAAAACTGATTAACACATTGCGTTCCCCGCAGAGCTCCATGAGCGACGGACTGCATGACACCTGGCCGAAGCAGACAATGCCGCCGAGCGTGTGGATAGGCAGTCGCAGTTTCGTTTCCTTATCCACTCGCACGAGCACAGACTCGCCCTCGTGACAGAGATAGGCACTCTGTGTAGTGACGAAAAGAGTGTTGAGTAGCTTCTTCATGACGATTGCAGCATCCGCGCCAGGTAATGCACTGCCGACTTGCCACGACCGGCCGTTTCCGGCATGCACAAATGCAGTAGCGAACAAGTGTCACATTTCTTCTCATAAAGAGCCGGCGGAGTGGTTCCCGTGTCCAGGAGGCGATGCAAGCGATCGGCGGCTTGTTCTGTTGTTCGGCGAAGGTCATCGTCGAGTGGCACATCCGTCCTGCGTCGTGGCGTGCCGTAGAACAGCGCACCGGCGGGAATCCGCACGTTCATCATTTCCTCCAGACATATCGCCTGGGCACAGAGTTGCACTTCATCACACTGATTGCTCTTAGGCTTTCCCCGCTTATACTCCACCGGAAACGGCACCCATTCCGTCGAGATACTTGTACTTTCAGAGTAGAAAGGCTCTGCCTGCCCTCGATGGAACTCAACCACGTCGGCGACACCCGTAAGGCCCAGTCTGAGACTTCTAAGCCTCAGCCCGCGCGAGATTCGCACATCGCCCCGTGACTCATCCTCCCTTTCATGCACGTGCTCATGGAGAATGTGTCCTTCCACGGTAAATCGATTCTCTTCCCATGCCTGTTCGATATGAATTAGTGCACACTGGCGCTCACAGAACAGCAGGTGCTGCAACGCGGAAATCGGCAGAAGATCATCTTCGGAGTAGTTCACTATACTATTTCAGCCCCGGAGCACGCTGTTTCCGGATTCCATATCTTGATTTTGTTTCCCGCACGTGGAAACCAATCTGTTTGCGGGGCTCGACCGGCGGATTCATCAGTTGGTGAATTGCATCAAACAAAGTTCTGATGTTCTCGTCGAATCCCTCAATCTTACGTTCCAGCTCTGTCAGTTTTGCTGCCAGTTCTTTATGGGTGGAAAGTGTTTCCTTCAGCCGAACGAATACCCGCATAATCGCAATGTTCACCTGCATGGCGCGTTCACTGCGCAGGACACTTGAGAGCATAGCCACGCCCTGTTCGGTGAAGGCATAGGGATTATATTTGACGTTGTGGCCCCTCTTCAAGATCACAGATTGTGATCTTGAACGCGGGAGACAGCCATCGTCTAAGGTCACAATCTGTGACTTTAGATACGCAACTTCTTGGGGATCAAGACGAAACATAAAGTCCGCCGGGAACCTCATGATGTTCCGTTTGACTGCCTGAATCAGAGACCGCGGCTCGACCTGATAGAGCCTGGCGAGGTCTGTGCTCAACATGACCCGGCGCCCTCTTATCAGGTAGATCGTTTGTTCAATCCGCTCACCATAGACCACCGTTGTATCGGACATATGCCACTCTCTCCTTGAATCCTTCAAAGGCCGTAAGCCGTTCAGTGACAACTTCCGACTGACTGGCAGGCCAGTACACACTGATCTTCGTCTCTCGCGTCACTCCAGCCCTTACGCCATTTCGATCACCTCAACGCCTGTCGGCACTGAACCCCTGTCGATCTTCACCTCATAGTCCGAAAACGCCCGAGCCGGCTTGACGGAGTCATTGGAGCGGGTGATCTTCACCAGATCAAACAATTTATGCGCATGCGCATTGCCAAGCGCATCCTTGTGCTTGAATACAATGAGTTTGCGCGTAGCCATCAATCCGCGTGCCGCGGAACGATCATGCTCAAACATATCGGTAAGTGCTCTCCAGAATAACGTTAGATCTTCTTCACTGAAACCGGTCTGAGCAGCCAGGTGAGCAGAAATGAAGCCATGTGCAACATAAATGCCGTAGGGCACTGTGTTCTTGCGGCCCATCGTGCGGTTGTCACCGCCCTGTTTTTCAGCCTCTGCTTCCGTGGCCACAGCCATCCGTGTAATGGAATGTTCCAGCGTCACAATCGGATCCACCGACCGACCAAAGGTCATTTGTACGGGGCCACGGACCTGACCTGCATTCGCGCCAGTTGACATGACTGCTCCGAACGTGCGGATGTCAAAGAAGTCGCCACACATCTGAGTTCTGGCCTTGTCAACTTCCTTGCCCTGCCCCGATCCTTTGTCGTTTCTTTTCTTTCCGTCCGATTCATCAGTTGGCGTCTTCTCCAAATCTATACCGAGCTTTTGATATGCGCCTTCAATTTGCCGGTTTAGAATGCCCTTCTCTTTGATGAAGATATCGTATCCTTTTGTCTCACCTTTCGTAAGAGTGACGAAGTTTCGCACCTTACGTTTCAGGCAAACGTCAGTCACCAAGCCGCACCCAGTTTCAGCATCAACACGCGGTAGATTACCAGCATCTGGGTCTCCGTTCGGGTTGCCGTCCTGCACATCGAAGATTAGTACGAAGTCGTAACGATTCTTGATACTCATTATATGATTCCCTTTCCTTTGCTATTCAGCTTTCTTGGTGAAGAAACTCTGCATCTGATGATAGTAACCAATGGCGAAACGACCCTGATCCTCCAACTTTAGATGCGGCGGAAAATCGCCGATTCCATCGACAATCTGCCCAAGCAGTCGTTCGAGATTAACCCGGCGCCCCACATTCTCCAGTTTGGCCAGATGGTGATTAGTGAGTCGCATGAGATTACCAAACACTGTCACCGGCGTGCAGGAAGCCGCGCCATAGAATTTGTCCCTGATCGTCGCATTGATACCAGGATGCGCCTCTTGCTGAATCTTCTCCAGCGTGGCAAACAGCCTGCCAAGCCTGTAACCTGTGTTGCTATTTCCTTCGTCTAAACTCACTTTCAATTCCTCCTCTTTGCTCGTGTTGTTTCTTCGTAATGCCCGATTCAAGCATGCCTTGATCAATGCTGCCCGTTCATATGTGACGTTAGGTAAAGTCTTCCCGTTTCGATTGTCCTTTTTTGACTGTTCAGACCGAATTCGCCGAATTGCAGCCTGAAGCAGTGTCCGCGGATACGGCAACCCCTCAAGGATGGCCCGCATGGTTTCGCCGCCCACGTTCGGCGGAATGTTCTTGTCTTCCTCCCGCACTGCAATTGAACGGAGAAGTCGCCACATTGGTAGCGCAGGATTCTGCCCCGGGGCATATGCGATTGCCAAATCGTCCACATGCCACTTCATTCGCTCTCCTATCTCTTTCACGGTGCCGGCTTTCCAAAACCGCACGGAAATACGCGCAGCATTAGGCGCGAGACCAAGAACATAAAAACGCGTATCGTCGTCGGGAATTACATATGCTCCAGACCATATAGAAGTGTAGATCGAGTTTATTGCATCAGCAGCCTGGTCAGGGTCGTCCTTTGATGGCTCTGAAAAGAAGAGAGGTATAACGCGCTCAAACTCGGTCCTTCGAGCAGACCAAAACACGGCGGTGGTGTCCGCGATGTGAAGCCTTTGGTTTCTTGACTTAAGTAATGTATTTAATGCAGTTGTGTATGCAAACTCCGAAGATTTGGACACGGGAGCATTGTAGCATTGTTCCTTGCCGTAGGAATCATAGCCGGCATTCTTCTGGATCGCCACAAGGCTCTTTGTGTCTTTGTTGATTGGTGTTCGCCCATGCGTGCCAGCGACCTCCCCGTATTCGCCTGTGACAAGACACCGTGCAAGGACTTTTGTCTTTGATTCATGGCACACCTCCGTCTCTTCTTTGATAGGCGAAATAGAATCGATAACATGTGATCGCACATTGGGACGACACGGGATCGGAAGGGCGTCTCCTGCCAAGCGGAAGGTCATGTTACAGGAAGGCAATCTAGTGCATTCATGCCAGCAGGGCGCCGACTTGACCTGTTCGACGCCGTTAGACCGGTAAAACGATAAAATGGCGCCTACTCCCTCATCCTGCTTGAGATCATGAGGCAATAGCTCCAGCGATTTGAGCCAAGTCTTGTGTTGATTGCTGGCTTTTTCCAAGGAACTCGCTTCGCCCGTTGCACAAGCACCAACAAGATAGCCAATATGGTCCCACAAAAGGAACGTCTTTTCGTAGCTTCGGCTTCCGGTTCGAGTAAATGAGCGTGGCAGCAAATAGATCTTGCCAATCGATCTCTTCCCGACAATCTGTCGTGTATCTTCTAGGTTCACAAACTGTCCATCTGGCTTAATTACAACCAAAAACGGAATTTCCTTCTTTTCAAACCCTTCTGGTGCAATCCCACTGTCCGGATCGGCGGCTTTCCTGTCGTAGTATTCTTTTAATGCCTGCAGGATCATGAGCGTACCTCCACATTGATTAGATCAACGACGCCGTTTACCATTTTGGCTTGGAAGAACTGCGGTTTGAGATCTGCGGGATCGGAGAAATCCATATCGTAAAGCATCCAGCCGAGATCTCGTGTTTCCGCTATTGGCGTCGCCGGCTCGACATTCGGATCAACCAATCTGAATTGAGCAGAGAATTCACGACAACCGAGGTACGGTTGATTGAAACACTGACCCTTCTTCGCCCGCCGCTCAAACATGGCGGCATACTTGGCTTCGGTTTCGTCAGACCGGACGTCCGGTTTCTTGAGATCCGCCGATTCTTCTGAATCCACCAACCACTCCGGCACCGGGTTGTGGATCTTGCCGCGTTTTTCAGGCGGAATGAACTCAAATTCGGCGAACAGGCGGTATTTCACATCTCGGAGAAACAGGCCAGCTCGTTGCTGACGCGAATCCTCTATGAAAATGCCTTCGGACCGTGGCGATGCAACTTTACCGACCTCATTCCGCCGCACCGAAATCCAGCGGATCGGAGCGAGCACTTCAATTCGCTTTATACGCCAGACGATAGCTGGCTTCCAGAGAATAGCATCGAAGATTGCGCGAGCGGCGGAAGGCGTGATGACATCGTAGCTCACACGCTCGACTTTCATTTCAGGACGCGTGAAACAGGCATAAGGTCCACTGACTTCCAGGCAGAAACCTCTCATAAACACCTCATATAATCAGATCCTCCACCGGGAGGCTTTCACAATAGACATCCAACCCCATAACATCATCATATTTGACAAGGCTTTGCGCCATAATTCCCGGAGCATTCTTATCGTCCACGTTCGCCAGTCGCCCGTCTGCCAGCATTGCATCAATCATGCGGGTCGGCAGATTGACCGTATACCTCTGAAGGCGTCGCGTGATCTCGCGTGTTGGACCCGCGAAACGGAGTCGATTGATCCACTGCTCACTATCGCCATACCGAACCAAGACCGGTCTCTGAGCAGAATCATCGATGAATCTGAAGTCCTGCCCGGCGGTTCGAAAAGGCACATTTGCCTGCCGACCATCTACATCCTTGCACAACGACTCCAGGAAAGAAGAGCCTGTGTCATTGGCCTTTGAGTAGAACAAGTCGAAATATCGCTTAAACATCTCCGGCTTCTGAAAATCACAGTCCGGCAGGTAAGTCATCTCGCGCGTGGTTCCGGCGGCTTTGGCTAGTAACCCTCGCGGCGGATCCTTGGGTGGCACGAAGACATGAACCTGCCCCACGTCTTTCAACTTCCCTTCGCGATTACATCGCCCTGCTGCCTGAGCAATTGAATCAAGACCGCAAAGCGCACGATAAACAACAGGAAAATCAAGATCTACACCAGCCTCTACCAATTGTGTGCTCACAACCCTGACCGATTCGCCTTCCTGCAGAAGACGTTTGATCTTGGCAATCTTCTCCGACCGATGTTGCCCGCACATGAGGGCGGACAGATGGATTGTGCCTTCTGGCATCAGTCTAAACAAGTCGTGACAATCCCGACGGGTGTTTACAACGCACAGCACCGTTTTGTGTTCCTGAAGTTGCGCGGCCAGACTTTCCCAAGTGACAGGTCCGGTGACCCGCAGATCTGGCATGTGATAATCAACCCGCTTCAATCGCGCGTAGAGGTCCATCCCCGATGGAATAATTTCCGTAACATGATCAAGTTTTGGCAGGGCCGGTTGCGTAGCAGTTGAAAGCACAATGGTCACGCCATAATTGTGTGTCAATTCATTAATGGCGTGCACACATGGTACCAGCCACTGCGGCGGTATCAATTGCGCCTCATCGAGGATAACAACGCTGTTCACGAGGTTATGAAGCTTGCGACAACGACTGGACTTGGCTGCATAAAGGGATTCAAAGAATTGAACGTTCGTTGTCACAACAACCGGTGCATCCCAGTTTTCGGTGGCTGATTGGCTTCGCGGGGTTTCTTTCTCGGGGTCCAAGTTGCTGTGGTGCTCAACAACATTATCATCTCCTAGAACGTCACGAAGAATCTCCGCCGTCTGCTCTATGATGCTGGTGTAAGGAATCACGTAGATAATGCGATTCTTGCCGTGTCGAATCGCATGATCTAGAGCAAACGCCATGCCGGACAGCGTCTTGCCCCCACCAGTTGGAACGGTTAGTGAGAATAGTCCGGATGTCTGTGTCGCCGCATTCCGGCAGGCGGCCAAGATCTCCTGCCGCGCAGCATTGACTGGAGTATCCATGCAGTTTCCCGCCTTCTCCAGAATATAGGCATCAAATTGTTTCTTCAGATCGGCCAACGAGGCAAAACCCGTGCGCAACGCAGAGCGGTCAGATTGCATGAATGCTTCGGTATCAAGAAAATCTGAATCAACTAGGCAGGAATAAAGC
>JBAXMA010000112.1:0-8473 GCA_037134535.1 bacterium | reverse complement strand
CGCCGATGACGCGCGTGTAGCCACAGGTCGCCTCCGGCACGAAGAGAAGATCGACAAAGCCACACTCCACGACATCACCGGCGGCCGCGGTACCGTCACACTCGCCGAAGTGATGCAAAACAAGTCCAAAGCCATCTGGCTCGGGCGCGAATACCTCCTCAAGATCTTCTTCCGTAACAAAGCCCTGGATGCCGGTGTCACCAAGAATGGCTACCCTTTTGAAGACTTGCGTCTCATCTGGTCAATGTGGAAGACCTATCGGGATCGCTCAGACCTGGGAGAATGGGCACGCAAACGTGGCCTGGAGTGGCAGGACATCCACGCCAGCGGCCACGCATATCCCTCCGAACTTGCCACACTCGTCGACACCATGAAGCCAAAAGCCGTCGTGCCCATTCACACCGAATATCCCGATGACTACGGCCAGTTCGGAGTGAACGTGCGCAGGTTTGCGAATGGGGTGCGGTGGCCAGTATGAAGGTGCGCATGAGCAGCTCCGACCGCATCGCAGCAATAGGAAGAGATTCTTCCAGCCGGACCCTCATAGAACCCCACAGCCCCTCGAAATATTGAAAAGGACTTGTGTGACTAATTGTGTTATACAGATCGTTTCGCACGGGTTCAACGCTATTCATGCCAAACGGCAATAATGACGAATAAGGCCGTCAGTAAAGGGTTTGCTCAGCATTCCGTGAGTTTGGAGGTCAGGCCACAATACCCAATATCATGCTCGACACGCAGAAGGTCACAGGTTCGAGTCCTGTATCGCCCACCAGGGTCAGAGTTGTCACCTGATCCATGCAAGATTACTCCCGCAAACCGATAGCCCGGTAGCTACCTGTCTGCGCCAGTCGTAGTCGATCTATCAGGCGTCGGTAATAACACCGGTGCAATCTTCCAGATGCTCAGACCAATCGGGTGTGCGTGCTCATAAGAAGATACTCCTAGATATATTATATTTGTATCGCTTAGACGGAAAGAATAGCTTCCGTCGCCTATTAAGAAATTGTAAAAAGGGGGATCAGTCGCAATGTATACGTCTCAGAATGAAGTAGCTGTATTCAGCAAACTCAACCGGTGGCAGAAGCGTTCCTGGTTTGCCAAGGTTCTGTCAATTCTCGCAGTAGCACAGCTGCTGATTCCGCAAATGTTGCCCCTTGTTGCGCTTGCTGCAGAGACTAAGGCTGTTACTGCTGATGAAGCCAAAGTGCCGGCAATGCCAGCAGTCGAAAATTCGGCTCTTGGATTTGTGGGCATTGGTTTTGAAGCCAATGAAGAAGAATTCCGCGGAACAGGCAATGCGTTGCTTCCGATCTGGAACTGTGCTTCGGGCAAGGGAACTGTTTTCGGGGATCTGAGGATTTCCGGCGGCGACAACAAAGAACAGGAAGTCAACATCGGCCTCGGCATGAGGCGTATCATAAAGGTAAAGGGGCAGGATGCAGTTCTTGGCGCCAACCTCTATTACGATTCGCGCTGGACCGCCTACAACAATCAGGTCAACCAGCTTGGAGCTGGTCTGGAGTTTCTGAGCAAATGGGCCGATGCCCGTTTCAATTATTACCTTCCCGATACAACAGAGATGCTTGCGGGTTCCTACAACAGGACTTCGGCATCAAGTACCAGCGAAAGCACTCTGGTCTCAAAGGCTTCTACAGACTCTGCCGCCGGCTTGATTATGGCTGATCACCAGATCTTCGAAGGGGTGACTTATTCGAAGACCCGGATCACTAAGGTGTATGACACTACGACCACGACACGCTATGAGTGGTTCGAGTCTGCGCTCAAGGGTTTTGATGCCGAAGTAGGAGTGAGACTTCCATACGTTGAAAAATATGCCGACACCCGGGTGTTTGTCGGATATCAGCTGTTTGACAATCCGTTTGGCGATGACTACAAGGGAATGAAGGGTCGCATCGAAGTCAGGGCGATGCCCGGACTGACACTTGATGCGCAATATTTTGAGGATAAGGATCTCAATAACGGCAGCTATTATGTTGGCGCGCGAATGTACGTTCCGTTTGACATGCGGAGTCTGGCCTCCGGCAAGAATCCGTTTAAAGGTGCGGCGGACAATTACAACAAGAGGGCGGTGGCAAAGACTGCCGGCGCCCGTCTCGCTGAACCGGTGATGCGCGATGTAAAGGTTCGCACGGAGAGCTCGCCTGTTGAGACGGACGTTGTTTCGACGAGCACCGAGGTCACAATAACCAAGCATGTTGAGTCCGTGAAACGCGTGAATGTGCTACTTCTTGACGATGTTCAGTTTGTAAGCAATGAAACCGGTAGAGACTCCATGAGCGGTAAGGCGCAGGAGTCTTTCCAGACGATTCAGCACGCAATTGACACTGCGTTCGGCGACAAGAATGTTTATGTCTTCGGTTCAGGCACACCCTATGACGGCGCCCATGGCGGTGGTAGCGTAACGGTGAGCAATGGTGTCAGCGTATACGGCAGCGGTGTCAGTTTTGTGGGCGTTGAAGGAAAAACCTATCCCGGTACAACACCAACCATCATTGGTGATGGCAAGACTGCAACCTTCACTATGGGTGACAATACTACGGTTGCCGGTTTCCATATAGAGAGTAGCGGTTCTGGTTCTCCGATGACAGACTTTGTCCGTTCGGCGAACGGAAAGGGATTGGAATATGATGGTTCATACTCGGGATGGGATGCGAGCCGCGCAGGCATTAAGTCCGTCAATAAGAGCGGTCTGACCATTTACGGCAATACATTTGGCAACGTCCGTTATGGCGGCGTTATCGTCAATAATGGTCAGATAGGCGGCGCCGATTCAATGGACCTTGTTGCCGGAATCCATGGCAACAAGTTCAACGGCGCTGAACAAATTGGTTTGGTTGTCGATAGCACGGGTGATGTCGGCAAGAATATTGGTATGCAAGCTTCGGCTCAAGCCTTCAAGGTTTCTCTCGTGAATAACGAATTTTCCGACAACACTGGCTCCGCCGGGTTGTTTGTTCAGGCGTCAGATTATGATACAGCTGATCTCCTGATAGATGGTGCAACAGCATCGGGCAATGCGAACCAGGGAATACAGATTGACGGCATAGAAGGCGTAAACGGCGCAACTGTAACTCTCCGGAACATAATAGCAACTATGAATGGCGGCGATGGCATCGCTCTCCATAACGGTGCAAGCTCTATGGACGGAGATGCTGTGCTCACACTGGATAATATCAACTCTTCGCACAACGGCGGCGACGGTTTCGATATAGATATCGGAGCCATTGCCAGTGGTGATGGTAACAGCTCGTTTTCGATGAGCAATGTCACAGCATCAGACAATGGCTGGTACGGCATGTACATCTGGAACGGGGCGTTTACCGCAGGAAAAGGCTCGGCAACATTCAATATCAATAATGTTAATGTATCCACCAACGCAGGAAACGGAATACAAGTAGTCACTGGCGCCAGGAGTTCGGGTGGTGCAGCTACGTTCACGATGGAAAACATCGTTGCCTCAGGTAATGGCGGATCCGGTATCTCCATTACAAGTGGCGCAACGACCTACAGCGGCAATAACACGCTGCTTCCTGATGGAGAATCAGCAACTGCTACGCTAAGCAACATAACTGCATCAGACAATGGTCGGAATGGCATCGCTCTCTCCTATGGCGCCAATTCCCTGTATGGCAACGCTAGTATGTCCATGACGAACATCGTTGCGTCGAATAACGGCGGCGACGGCATTTACATGGAGTATGGTGCCTACAGCGGTGGCGATGGCGATGCGACACTGCTGATGCAGAATGTCACCGCATCAGGAAATGCTCAAACTGGCATCGAAATCTGTGACTACGGTGCCTATGCAAATGGTGACGGGAATGCCTCCAACACGATTCAGAACGTTACTGCATCGAATAATGGCAGCTTTGGTCTCGATATCGATTATGGGGCCTATGCCGATGGCGATGGGAACAGCTCGTTTTCGTTGAATGATGTCGTGGCTTCAAACAATGGTGATGACGGCGTCTACGTCGATGTGGGGGCATATGCATCTGGCGCTGGTTCGGCGACATTCCAGTTGCAGAATGTGACTGCAACCAATAACGCCGGAAATGGAATCCAGGTAATCAGCGGTGCCGCTGGCATTGGCGGCGCAGCAAAGTTCACAATGAAGAATATAGTGGCCGCAGATAATAACGGTGATGGAATATCTATCGAGGGTGGCGCGTATAGTCTGTTCGGTGATGCGATAATGGTAATGGACACTGTCACCGCAACGGGTAACCATGGTTATGGTATTTCTATATCCAATGGGGCTGACGCCGGCAATTATGCATCGCTGACAATGCAGGATATCCAGGCAACCAGCAACGACTACAGTGGTATATGCATCGATGGCGGAGCAGTCGCACGTGGTGGCGTATCCTTCAACAGTGGAGTTGGCGGCGATGCTGGCGCAGTGCTTGTGATGTCTAATATCAATGCTTCCGGGAATGGCCGGGATGGTATCTCGGTTCATCAGGGCGCATACTATAATGGTGGTGACGCCCGGATGACAATGACCGGAATTACTGCATCGAACAATCTGGGAACTGGCATATCCATAGATGGGGGTGCACAGAGTTATGACGGTGTCGCCTCTCTGGAAATGAAGAATATTATTGCATCAGGTAATGGCGGCGATCCGATCAGTGGTGGCAGTGGTATCAGTATCAAAGAGGGGGCACTGTCGTATGTTGGAAGTGCTGAACTCAGCATGGAGACAGTGACCACATCCGGCAATAGCTTGACGGGCATACATGTCGTTAGTGGTGCTACAAGCACGACAGGGACAGCCACCTTTACGATGAAAGACATCACCGCGACGTCGAATGGCAGTGATGGCATCGCTCTCTCCTATGGCGCCTATTCCCTGTATGGCAACGCTAGTATGTCCATGACGAACATCGTTGCGTCGAATAACGGCGGCGACGGCATTTACATGGAGTATGGTGCCTACAGCGGTGGCGATGGCGATGCGACACTGCTGATGCAGAATGTCACCGCATCAGGAAATGCTCAAACTGGCATCGAAATCTGTGACTACGGTGCCTATGCAAATGGTGACGGGAATGCCTCCAACACGATTCAGAACGTTACTGCATCGAATAATGGCAGCTTTGGTCTCGATATCGATTATGGGGCCTATGCCGATGGCGATGGGAACAGCTCGTTTTCGTTGAATGATGTCGTGGCTTCAAACAATGGTGATGACGGCGTCTACGTCGATGTGGGGGCATATGCATCTGGCGCTGGTTCGGCGACATTCGTAATGCAGGACGTCGTAGCGTCTGAAAATAGTGGCGCGGGTATAAATGCAGTGAGCTGTGCTTCAAGCAATTACGGCACTGCATCGTTCTCAATGCAGCGTGTGACCGCGAATGGTAACCTCGGCAGTGGAATCAGCCTTGACAGCGGCGCAGCAGTTATGAATGGTTCGGGCGCAGCCGATTTCACAATGGACACCATTACTGTATCGGGTAATAGCGGAAGAGGTATTAGCATGCGGCTTTGTGCGTCTGCTACTGAAGGCCAGGCCTCAGTGGCGATAAGGAACGTGACCGCCTCTGAGAATTTGGACTATGGTATTTTCATGACGGCATGCGCATATTCCGGTAGCAACGCGAGTCTCGATTTAGAAAATATTGTGACATCGGATAATCAGATGGGTGGTCTTGACATTGACTCTGGTGCAACATCTTACTTCAGCTCAGGTGCGATTGCATCATTCACGATGCTAGACGTCAGGGCGGAGCGCAATGTTGGGACAGGAGTTACAATTACCGGTGGCGCTATAGGTCTTTTATCGGGCAATGCGACAACGACGCTGAAGGATGTAATAGCGTCCGGTAATTCCTCGTTCGGAATGGAGTTGTGGAACCTTGCTGATGCTGGATGGCTATATAGTAGTTGCGATTCGACGGCTAAATTGGAAAACATCACTGCTTCTGACAATGGTGCCGCAGGTTTGCAAGCGTATGAGTGTGCTCGGACTTATACTGGACTGGCAACGTTTGAGATGAAAAACTCTGAGACTCTCAGGAACGTAAACAGTGGAGTTAATTTCCTCTATGCCGCAGCCCGGTCTGACTGGGGCACAGCTGCTGCGTCGTTCACAGGAAACAATTCGTCCTTGAATGGTGGTTGGGGATTCTACTTCGCTGATGCTCCGGCAAGAGTTGGAACGGCCACATTCGATGCCACATGGGCTGGTAATACGATTATTGGCAATAGCTTAGGAGCGAAAAACTGGCCGTGATTGGCGAGGTAATGTCTTATTGATAGCGAAACCGGGCGCTGAAATTGATCAGCGCCCGGTTTGTTTATGGGCTTGAGGCCTCAATGCACATATGGTGTCAATATCTCAGAAGCGACGTACCGCCGTGTTCATAGAGTGAATCGATATCACTTGGATGACTCTATGTTTCTCTGCTACAAGATGATTTGTGAGTGCATGGGTTCAAAATGAGCAGGTTTTCGCGATGCCGAGGCTGACGCGTGCTGTCAGGGCTCTCCTTATTGCCAATATTGCATTGTATATTGTCCAGCTTGTGGTTGGTACCGTGTTCAATTGGCATGGAATAGAGCCTTTCTTCGGCTTGAGTCCAGCCGGAGTCGTGCACGGGTGCCTCTGGCAGTTTGTGTCGTACATGTTTCTCCATGATACCGGGTCAATTCTGCACATCGTCATGAACATGTTCGGCTTGTTCTTTATGGGGCCTGATGTTGAACGGGAAATCGGGCTCAAGAAGTTTCTGTTGCTTTACTTTGGCAGCGGAATTCTTGGCGGCGTTGGCTGGATTCTTCTCACCTTGAAATCGGGCGCGCTATGTATCGGGGCATCCGGCGCGGTGTTTGGTGTGCTGGGTGCGTTTGGCGCATTATTCCCCCGGAGGCAGGTCACGCTGCTTCTATTCTTTGTGCTGCCGCTGACAATGACCGCGCGTATGCTCGCGGCTTCATATGGACTGGTTTCACTGGTAATGATGTTGCAGTCCCAGAGCGGAGGTATAGCCCATGCTGCTCACCTGGCCGGAGGATTGGCAGGCTATCTGTATGCCTCCAGGATGGCGCGCGGTAACGCCTATGGCTTGTACGACTATTCCTCGCAGGAGGTGACCGGACGGCCGGGCTGGATAAGCGGCCTGATGGACAGGATAAGAACAGCCCGGAAGAAACAGCGCGAGCCTGACGAGGGAGAAGTGAACCGCATTCTCGAAAAGGTGGCGGAAAAGGGATTGAACAGTATTACGAGGAAGGAACGCGATACACTGGACCGGGCAAGCAGGCTGAGATAGTTTGATTGTGTTGCTTTACAAGTAGTGGCTCCGGTTGGGAAAGGGATTTGTCATGCCGGATGTGATCAAAGCGGGTCGGCTGTCGGTAACGGCGGCGGCCACAGGCCAGACGCTCCTGCAATTTCTGGCTGAGGAACTGGGTCTGTCAAACAGGAAGGCGAAAGCGGCGCTGGACAGGCGCGATGTCTTCGTCAACGGACGGCGTGTGTGGATGGCACGGCATCAGCTGCAGAGTGGCGACCGGATTGATATTGTATCCTCCGTAGATGTCAGCAGGAGAGAGGACGAGGAGAACGAAATCCTTTTTCGTGATGAGCACTACCTGATTGCCAATAAGAGGCCTGGGATACTTGCCTGCGGCCCTGATAGTCTTGAAGAAGTGCTGCGTACCAGTCTGAATCTTCCCGACCTGTCTGCCGTGCATCGGCTCGACAGAGATACCACCGGTTGTCTGATGTTTGCACTTTCAGTGAAAGCGCTCGATGAAATGATCCTGCTATTCAAGCACCGGCGGGTTGATAAACGATACCATGTGCTGGTCGAAGGAACGGTAAAGGAGAAATATCGGACCATTGATACGCCGATAGCGGGCGAGCGGTCCGTTACCCATATCGAGGTTCTCGGCGCCAACAGGCGGGCCAGCCATCTTCTGGTCCGGATTGAAACCGGCAGAACTCACCAGATACGGAAACACCTCATAGCGATCGGTTTCCGTGTCCTTGGTGACCGGACATATGGATCAGGGCGTGAAGTTGAAGCTGACTATCGTAGTGTGCCTAGACAGATGCTTCATGCGGCCAGCTTGCAGTTTGTCCATCCGTTTTCGGGCCGGGATGTGCGCGTGACTGCACCGCTGCCAGCAGATCTTGTCAAGAGTCTGAACCATTTCGGTCTGAAATAGCGCCGGTTCAGTTCTTGTGCCGGAACGAAATCCGTCCCTTGGTCAGATCGTAGGGCGAGATCTCGACGGTCACCTTGTCGCCGGTGGCAATTTTGATGAAATGCTTGCGCATCTTGCCGGAGATGTGGGCAAGGATTTCGTGTCCGCCATCAAGTCGGACGCGGTACATTGTGGCGGGCAGAACCTTCAGCACGACACCCTCAGCTTCAATTGATTCTTCTTTCTGCTTCGTATTCATAGTTGGCTGCAGGATACATTGGCGCAGCGT
>JBAXMA010000111.1:0-8533 GCA_037134535.1 bacterium | reverse complement strand
GTAACCCCTGCTCTTTGTTCGCTCCGAAACTCGCCTTAGCTTGATAGCTATGCGGGACGCCCTTCTAAATCTGCGCCGTTCGACGCGTTCGATTCTCTCGCTACACATCTGAGGCGTGATGGAATGCCAGCACTTGATCAAGAACGATTTGTTTCTTGCTCTGGAAGAACTCGAGACCTGGCCCGGAGTCCATATCAATGCCCATCAGGGCCATCGGCGAATTCAGCTTGCTCTTCCATGAGAACGGCCCCGCATCTATCCTGTGTGCCAGGACATTTGCCAGCATAACTACGCCCAGCGCCGGATCGGAGGGAGGAGTCACAGAGTGATGATGACTCACAAGTTGCGTAATACTCACCGGCAACTGCCATTTAGCGCACAATGCGCCGCCAATGAATGCGTGTGTGACTCCGAGTTCCCGACTCTCGACTTCATGCAAGGGGAGACCGCTGTCCCGGGCAGTTGTCAGCACGGGTTGGTAGCTGTCACGGGCTTTTTGCAAAAGTATGAGAATGCCCAAATCATGGAGCAAGGCTGCTGTCACAGCACTTCCGCAACCCCAAAGCTGCCTCCATTCGACGATATGCCTGGCCCAGAGCGATGCAGCCAGTGCATGTGACCAGAGCTGCCGGGGGTCCATTAATTCTGTATTGTCGCCCTTGAACAGATCGGTTGCCACCATGACGGCGACCACATGCTTCAACTTGCGTGTTCCAAGGATGACAATCGCTTCGCGCACACTTTCGATCTGGCGGGGGAATCCAAATGCTGCAGAGTTGGCGACCCGCAGAACACGTGCCGTCAACGATTGATCGCGACCCACGACCGATTCGATCTCCACGCTTGAGGCGCTCGGGTCGTCCACAATGCGCAATGTTTCGGCAATCATGCCCGGTATTGCGGGCAGTTCGCGGATGCCAAGCACCAGTTTCTGGGGCTCCAGTTTCATTGAACTTTCTCCACTATTGTAGCATCCTCACTCTTTCGCAGCCACTTCTTCAGCGCATCTGCCAGCGCCTGTGGCGTAACCGGTTTGCTCACATAGTCATCCATGCCCGCTTTAATGCACATTTCCCTGTCGCCTTGCATCGCATTCGCCGTCATGGCGATGATGGGAAGGTGAGGGGAGGGATGAGGGATGTCTGCCAGAGGTGGATCCGCCTCTGGCGGAAAACCTGAAACCTGAGTTTCGGAGTCGGAGAAAGAGACGCTATCTGCATCTGTGGAGCCACCAGTTTCAGGTTTCAGCCTTCCGCCCTCAGCTCTCGCTGATTCTCTCTGGCGAATCAGCTTCGTTGCCTCAAATCCGTTCATGTGCGGCATCTGCACATCCATCAATACCAGATCGTATGGGATGGTTTCGAGAGCCTTGACGGCTTCTGCGCCATCAGCCACAGCGTCAGCATGCAGTCCGAGTTTCGCCAGGATAGCCAGGGCCACCGTCTGGTTGGTGATATTGTCCTCCGCCAGCAGAATGCGCGCCTTGCTGCCAGCAAACATGTTCAGTAATTCGCTGACCTTATGGGGCGCGGCTATGGGCGGCGGCACTGAATCCGTCTTCTTGTTCTGTTGAGTCAGTGCCAGGGATAGAACCGCCTTGAGATCCTGATGCTGTATCGGCTTTGTCGCATATGCCGCAAAACCGATCGCCTCAAAGCGTTTGGCATCGCCACGCATTCCCAGTGAAGTCAACATCACCATCCGCGTATCCGCCAGGCTCTTGTCCGCCTTGATGATGCGCCCCAGTGTCTCGCCATCCATGCCGGGCATCTGCATATCGATGATGGCGATGGGGAAGGGGTCATGTTCGCTCAATGCGCTTTGAAAGGCATGAAGAGCAGCAGCGGCGTCCTGTGCTTCCGATGGCCGCATACCCCATGACGTCAGGCGAGTGGTCAGGATCTCTCGGCTCGTGGCGTTATCGTCCACAATAAGTATACGAATCCCGCTCAAGTTGGCTGGCGGTAGGCTCTTTGCCTGCGCTTCCCCGGCCTGTACGTCAAGACGCACAGTGAACCAGAACTCAGAGCCTTTCCCCTCTACGCTGCTCACTCCGGTCGTACCGCCCATAAGTTCGGCCAGTTGCCGTGAAATGGCCAGTCCGAGCCCTGTGCCGCCGTAGTTCCGCGTGGTCGAGGAGTCAATCTGGCTGAATTGTTTGAACAGGAGTCCGAGCTTGTCCGCCGGGATGCCAATGCCGGTGTCGCGTATAGAGAAGCGGAGGAGAATGGAAGGAGATGTCTCTTCCACCGTCACCCTCACAGCCACCTCGCCACTTTTGGTGAACTTGATGGCGTTGCCTGTCAGGTTGGTGAGAATCTGGCGCAAACGGCCGAAATCGCCGCGCACAAGTGTTGGAACCGAGGGGTCGGCGGCGCAGAGCAGTTCCAGTCCTTTCTCGTGGGCTCGTATGGCCATGGCGGCTGCGAAGTCGTCCAGCAATGCGGATAGATCGAAGTCCACCGTCTCGAGGTCAAGTTTATGAGCCTCTATCTTCGAGAAGTCCAGGATATCATTGATCAGGCCGAGCAGTGACTCGCCGCTTGTGCGTACAATGTTGGCGTACCGCTGCTGCTCATTGCTCAACCCGGTGTCCATCAGGAGCCCTGTCATGCCGATGATTCCATTCATCGGGGTTCTGATCTCATGGCTCATATTGGCGAGGAATTCGCTTTTGGCAATGCTGGCCGCTTCGGCCTGCGTCGCCATGTCTTTCGCCAGGGCAGTGGCCTTTTCGAGGCTGAGGTTGGTCGCCAGGAGTTCTGCTTCGGCGCGTTTGCGATCGGTTATGTCTTGTGCAATACCGATGGCGTGCCACTTTTCACCAATTTGTACAGCCGACAAAGACAGTGCAACGTCGATTTCGCTGCCGTCCTTCCTGCGTGCGCAGAGTTCAAGTGTTTTGCCAATGGCTGCGCCATGCCCTGTCTGTTGAAATATCGGAAAAGCGGCATGGTGGGCTGGAAGAAACCGCTCTGGCACAATCAGCGCATGAAGGTTGCGCCCGATTGCTTCTTCGTGTGTGTGGCCAAACATGTTTTCTGCGGCGCGATTCCAATATGACACATTACCATCGTGGTCGATCATCATGATCGCATCATGTGCGGAATTCATGATGGCACGGATACGCTCTTCGCTATCCTTCAGCTTGTCATGCTGCGCGCGAACTCGCATATCGGTACGGTGTAACAGGACATAAACGAAGCACAGAAGCAACGTGAGCAATACAGCGGCAGATGTACCTCCCAGATACAGGATGCGCATGAAGGCTGCCTTGTTGGCTGAAATGTCGAATATGATCAGCAGGTCGCCAATTTCCTTGCCCGATGCGTCCTTCAGAGGCGTCTTTGAGACCCGGCAGGTTTTCCCGTCGTAGATGATCTCCCTGTTTGTCAAGGTGTGGGTACGGTTGCTTGATGCCTCGCCGGCCAAGGCGGTGAAGGCTGCCGGCAGGTGACCCTCTGAGGTGTAGATCACAGCATCGTCTGCAAGACGGTTCCAGTCGGCATCGCGCCCGAGCATGCGCATGCCCTCTTCCCAGATCTGACGGTTGAGATATTTCTTGCGGATGACCACGGCCATCTGATTGCCTGCTCTGGCGTGGATTGTTTGCAGAATATCTTCGATCTCCTTGCCCAATTCCACATAGCCGGCAAGCGTGCCTTTTTCCAGCACTGGCTGTACAACACGGAGGGTCAATGTGCCAAGTGGTCCCAGATCCAGACCCGATGCCGTCTTGCCGGTGCTGTAGGCCCGCGCCACCATCCACCAGGCCAGCAGTGACCCTGCGGTCAACGCCATAGCGACTGCGCCGGTCATCAGCAGGCTGTTTCTTTTGTGCAGAATTGACACTTGTTACAACACTCCAGCCGTGTGGTTCAATGCTCGCTTCTTATGTTCCGTTGCATTCGTTCATCTCTGATCAATTCACAGCTCACTTCAGCCACTTCTTCAGTACCGTCGCCAGTTCCCGCGGCGTTACCGGCTTGCTCACATAGTCGTCCATGCCAGCTTCTATGCACATTTCCCGGTCGCCCTGCATCGCATTCGCCGTGATGGCGATAATGGTGAGGTGAGGGGAGGAATGAGTGATGTCAGCCCTCGCGGATTCGCTCTGGCGAATCAGCCTCGTTGCCTCAAATCCGTCCATCTCCGGCATCTGCGCATCCATCAGTACCAGGTCGTATGGTATGGTCTCGAGAGCCCTGACGGCTTCTGCTCCGTTAGCCACCGCGTCTGTATGCAGTCCCAGTCTCTTGAGGATGGCCAGGGCCACCGTCTGATTGGCAATATTGTCCTCGGCCAGAAGGATACGCGCCCTGTTGCCGGCAAACATGTCTGTCAATTCACTGACTTTGTCGGGCGTGTTGATGGGTAGCGGCGCAAGCGTTGCTGATACCGGCTGTGTACCAAGGCGGACGGTGAACCAGAACTCAGAGCCTTTCCCCTCTACGCTGCTCACTCCGGTCGTGCCACCCATAAGTTCGGCCAGTTGCCTGCAAATCGCCAGTCCGAGCCCCGTCCCACCGTGCTTCCGCCTGGCCGAGGAGTCAATCTGACTGAATCTGTGGAACAGCATCGCGATCTTGTCCGCCGGGATGCCAATGCCGGTGTCACGTACCGAGAAGCGCAGGAGGACGGATGAGTTTCCGGTGTTCAGTGTTTGATCTTCAACATTAGTGCTCCGTCCAGCATTCTGTCGCTCTCTTTCTGAACGCCGACCTTTGGACACTGATCTCTCCTCTACCACCGCCACCCTCACCGCCACCTCGCCACTCGTGGTGAACTTGATGGCATTGCCTGTCAGATTGATGAGAATCTGGCGCAGGCGGCCGAGATCGCCGCGCAAGAGTGTTGGCACATCTGGATCGGCGGCGCAGAGCAGTTCCAACCCCTTCTCGCGGGCGTGTAGGGCCATTGTGGCAGCGAAGTCGTCCAGTAGACCGGTCAGATCGAAGTCCAGCGTCTCCAGGTCAAGTTTGTGAGCCTCTATCTTGGAGAAGTCCAGAATGTCGTTGATCAGGGCAAGCAGTGACTCGCCGCTTGTGCGCACGACGTTGGCGTACCGCTGCTGCTCATCGCTAAACTCGGTGTCCAGCAGGAGTCCCGTCATGCCGATGATTCCATTCATCGGGGTCCTGATTTCATGACTCATATTTGCCAGAAATTCGCTCTTGGCCACGTTGGCCGCCTCAGCCCGGATATTGGCCGCCTTGAGAAAGATGTTTCGTTGGAGGAGTGAGGCCTCCGCCGTCTTCTGGGCCGTGATATCCCAGTTGGTGCCGATCATGTGCAAAGGCTTGCCCGCAGTGTCACGCACGACCAGGCTGAGGGCGCGGATGTTATGTATGCTCCCATCCGGGTAAAGTACCCTGAATTCGGTGTCGAACTCCTTCTCGCCCCTCAACGCAAGTTGAATTTCTTCATTGCCGCGTTGCCTGTCATCGGGATGGAGTCCGGCCTGCCATGCCGAATAAGCGCCACTGAATTGATCCCGTGTAATGCCGTAGAGGCGGAACATCTGGTCATCCCAGTCCAGCGTGTTCTTGGCAATGTCGTAGTCCCAGACGCCAACGCCACCGGCGCGTGCGGCCAATGAGAGGCGTGTGGATAACATTTGCAATTCGGCTTCTGCCGTCTTGCGTCCTGTAATGTCCAGAAATGTCACTACCGCGCCCACGCAAAGACCTTCGCGCAATATCGGGTGTGACCAATACTCAGCGGGAAATGATGTGTTGTCAGCGCGCCATAACACTTCATCATCAACATGGGTGCTTGTTCCGTCCCGGAATGCCTGAAAGATCCGGCATTCTTCCACCGGAAACCGGCTGCCGTCCTGGTGCTTTGAATGAATCAGCCAGTGCATGTTCCTGCCCAATAACTCATCATGGCGCTTATAGCCGAGCAGGCTGACGCATGCATTGTTGCAGAATGTGCAGTCGCCGTTCGTGTCGATCCCGTATATTGCTTCAGCTACGGAGTTCAGCAGGAGACGGCTTTGTTCCTGGCTCTCCTTCAGGTCAATGGTCAGATCTTCCGCCAACCGGTGAGCTTTGTCGCTGGTGTTCAACTGCACGCGAAGCAGCGTGAACATCAGAAGTGTGATAAGAATGCCGCCGACCATGGTGAGCCATGTCTTGGTGTGTTCCGGGGCAAAGTTACTGCCGCTGGTTTGCGTAAATCTCAGCGTCCAGTTGTGACCATTGAAAGAAACCGGAATCTGTCGGGTGAAACGTATCACGGGCCGTAGTTTCTCGGTCTCCCCGGGGTGACAACCATAGAGCAGACCTTGTGGCGAAGGCTGCTGGCCATCAAAGACCTCGAGGTGAAGTTTTCCTTTCTCCAGATTGCGCTCGCCGAGCATTCCCTGTATCAGGTCATTCATCCGGTACGGACTGTAGACCCATCCGTAGATTGCGGCACGGCGCTGCTCAACTGTATCAGTTGGCATTCCTTTGCGGTAGACTGGCACATACATTAATGAGCCGGCTTGAACTGCTTCGTCGTTTTCCTGAACCAGAATCACTTTGCCGGAGAGCGCTGCAGAATCAGTGTCGCGTGCCCGTTCCATGGCGGCACGACGGACCGGTTCCTGGAACATGTCATAACCGAAGGCCCGCAGGTTGCGGCCTGAAAATGGTTCCAGATAGATAATGGAGGAGTATACTTCACGATCACCAGCCGGTTTGACGACATACTCAGGGAATCCTTCATCGCGGATGGCCTGAATGTGCCGGGTTAGTTCTGTGCGCGGGATCAGAAGCGAAAAACCGATGCCTTGAATGCCGGGGAGGTTTCTTTCGAACTTCTGGTGTTGAGTAAACGCACGCCATTCCTTGCGCGTAACAATGTCGGATGCATTGAACAACGCCGCACCGCTCAGAAGGATGCGGGCATGGTCATCGATTCTGCCTGCTATCACATTGTGAAGGTCGTCACAGTGAGAGAGGAAGTCGCGTTCCGAACTCGTTTCCACGCTTGTTACCATGTAAAAGGATGCGGCGGCGGTAAGCAGCAGGCCAATTACCAGCACAATCCATGCGGAGTATCGCGTCTGAAGCAAAGATTGCGTGGTGCGCAGTACTGGATTCTTGATATTCAACTTCTCTTTCATCCCATAGGCCGAAGACGCGTTCTTGAATAAGTCGATTTGCAGGCGGCACTCTTCCCGGTTGAATCACCGTAAAAGCGAGTGCTATGCCCGCGAATTCAACAAGTTTCAAGATGACATTGGCGCACCAGACATGCGAGCTTATTCCGGGTTTACTTGGTGCTGCCGGCTATTTCTGTTCTGTTCACGACTCATTCGATCAGTTTCTATTCCCGCAGCCACTTCTTCAGCACCTCCGCCAATGCCTGCGGCGATACCGGTTTGCTCACATAGTCATCCATGCCCGCTTCCAGGCATCTCTCCCTGTCGCCCTGCATCGCATCCGCCGTCATGGCGATGATGGGAAGGTGAGGAGAGGTCCGAGGTCCGAGGTCCGAAGTCCGAGATCTGGAACCGGGAGAGTCATTCTCTTCCTGACTGCTGACCTCTGACCTCTGGCCTCTTTCCCTCTCCCTGATCCGCTTCGTTGCCTCAAATCCGTCCATCTCCGGCATCTGCACATCCATCAGCACGAGGTCATAGGGGTTAGTTTCGAGAGCCTTGACGGCTTCTGCGCCGTTGGCCACGGCATCTGCTGCATGCAGCCCAAGTTTCTTAAGGATGGCTGTGGCCACTATCTGGTTGGTGAAGTTGTCCTCCGCAAGCAGGATGCGCGCCTTGCTGCCGGCAAATATGTTCAATAATTCACTGACCTCGTAAGCTGCTTTGATGGGCGACAGTACTGAAGCTGCCTTGCCAGTTTGGTTCGCCAGGGCCAGAGATAGCACCGCCTTGAGATCGTGATGCCGTATTGGCTTTGTTGCGTATGCTGCAAAACCGATCGTCTCAAAGTATTTGGCATCGCTGCGCATTCCCAGTGATGTCAACATCACCATTCGCGTATCCGCCAGACTCTTGTCGGCCTTGATGGCCCGGCCCAGTGTCTCGCCATCCATACCCGGCATCTGCATATCAATGATGGCAATGGGGAAGGGGTCATTCCCTGTCAAAGCGTCTTGAAGGGCCTGCAGCGCAGCTGCCGCATCCCGTGCTTCCGAGGGCCGCATACCCCAGGATGTCAGGTGAGTGGTCAGAATCTCGCGGCTCGTGGCATTATCGTCCACGATCAGTACTCGGATCCCGTGCAGGTCGGTTGGCGCCATGCTCTTTGCCTGCGCGTCCCCGGCCTGTGTTTCAAGGCGCACAGTGAACCAGAACTCGGAGCCTTTCCCCACTACGCTGCTCACTCCGACTGAACCTCCCATAAGTTCGGCCAGTTGCTTGCAAATCGCCAGCCCGAGCCCCGTGCCGCCGTACTGCCGAGTGGTCGAGGAGTCAACCTGACTGAACTTATTGAACAGCAGCCCGATCTTGTCCGCCGGGATGCCAATGCCGGTGTCGCGTATGGAGAAGCGGAGGAGGACGGATGTAGAGGGATAAGGG
>JBAXMA010000110.1:0-8536 GCA_037134535.1 bacterium | reverse complement strand
CTATATGCCACGCTACTATGTTCCGGAAGGTCCGCTCTCTGACGCCCTTCGCCGGAAAGAGATTCCGAACGCCACACTCTTCTGCGAAGCGTCATGGCAGACCATCACTGCCCGGAATATCTACGCTCTCGTCAAACACGCCCCCGGCAACAAGCCACTGCTTCCAATTGCCGTCGTCGCGCCTTACGACTCCATGAGTGTTGTCATGGGACTGGCACCAGGCGCAGACAATGCCATAGACGCTGCATTTATCCTCAACGTCCTGCGTGTAACAGCCGCCGCACCGCCAGCGAGACCTGTTCTGTTCTGTTTTGTTGACGCCTATGGTTTCAATCAGCTTGGTGTCCGTCAGATGCTGACCATGCTGACAGCCACCGACAATGACAAAACCCGTGAAGAGTACGACGCGATGGAGGAAGAACTATTCGAAGACTACAGCCTTAACCTCGCCAAGGTTAAAGATCTGGGAGATGGTGTTGAAGCTTTTGATAAGCTCTGGAACAAACGCATGTACAGAGATCTCCAGCGCTATCTCAAAGACGTTCTCGGTCCGGAGGTTATGCAGATCAAGAAGTCACAGGACGATCTGCGGCTTGGAATGAACAGCTCAACCCCGGAACGCAAAGCTGAAATGAAGGCTGAACTCGAATCCAAGGCGGCCAGGCTTCACCTGCTGAACGGCGTGCTTGCGCATATTCTGGTGAAAGATCCATTGAAAGAAAATATGCGCCCACTGGCCCTGGATGCATGGAAGGTTGTGGGCCGACGCGTCCAGGCTCAATGGGATGTACTCAACGAGGAAATGCGCCACTTCAAAGGATTGGACAACCTGCGAAAGAGCATCCATAGAGCCATCGGAAGAACCGGCTCGACTAATATGCCTGTCTCGTTCCTTGTTGGAATAGATCTATCAGACGCCGGAGTCTCCTGCGGTCCTGGCTTCACCTGCGGGCATCTTCTCGGCAACGATACTGCATCCGCTAAAGATTTCAGCAAGTGGTTGAAGCCAATCTTTAAGGAAGGGACAGACGATTTCATTAAACAATGCGGACCGCTTCTCGCAAAAGCCGTAAACCGTGATGCCGTAGCCGGGCTCGAAGACGCAGCTGGATTCAATGTCGGACGAGTGGGCCTGATCACAGCTCCCTCATCCAGCTTCAAAATTCCAGCTGTGACCTGGCTGACACTTGATGCGGACAGACCGCGGATGGACACTCCACAGGATCGCGCCGATCGCCTTGACTGGAGCCGACTGGAACCACAGATCACAGTGACTTCGCTACTGCTGCAGCGCATGTTCAGTGACCGCAACTTCGTCCCGGCAGTCCGGCCTGACGGCAAGATAAGGACTGCATGGTGCCAGCCCAAAGGATCTGTAGTGTGCGAATCTATGGCCGAGACTGTTCCCAGGACACCAATGCCGGGGTATTTAGCAACGCTCGTCGGGGGGAATAACAATGCGCCCGGCCCCTTGGCTGCCCCCGGCATACGCCGCCATGAGTTCGTATGGACCGGTCCTGATGGACGCTTCCAATTCCCTGCCATGGCCGGGTTGGTGCCCGCGGAATTGAACAACGTGCGAGTTGAGGCATTCAAACTGGAAAAAGATGGCCGGATAACAGGCGCCCTCACCGACACCGCGAGCATGATTGCCGCCAGGGCATCGTCGGCAATCGGACTCGGTGAAGGCGCTGATGCCAGCCCGGCGCGAGTCGTAGCCTTCTTCCCCGTCCAGGAGCTTGGCGGGCCCGAGTTCTTCGATCCGCGATACCTTGAGCCACTGTCGCAGTTTTCAATGATGGACGTGGCACGTGGTGCCACGCCAAAACGCTCTCATTTCAGCATCCATCAGGGGCAGATGTTCGGCCTGCTCACTCCTGGCACAAAGTGGCAACTGATGCTACGGGCAGGAAGCGGCGCGAATCGCATGATACTGATGAACATCAACCCAGCTATTTTGACCGGCAAAATGGACCTGAGGGACGCTATTCGGGACGGCTTCGATATGAATGACCCCCTGCCATCAATCCCGGCCCATGTGGCAGCGCAGGACCTCTTCAAGGTAGACAAATGGCGCGCCGACCGCTTCAACCGGGCCGGCATCAGCGCGACAGCAATCAAAGAACTTCACAACGAAGCTGGCGTCTGGCTGGCCGCTGCCGATGATGCCCTGGCCAGGGACGACGGTGCCACACTTCACCGTTCAGCTTCAGCTGCGCTGGGAACGGAGATCCGTGCCTACGACGCTCTGCGGGCTACAGGGGACGACGTCACCAGGGGCGCAATATTTCTGATGATTCTTCTAGTGCCGTTCTCAGTAGCCATGGAACGACTGTTCTTCGCCTGCGCCCGCATAGGTCATCGCATAGTCACGGCAACCGGGATCTTTATAGTGATGACGGCTATCCTCTGGAGTTTCCACCCCGCATTCCGCATCACGACCCAGCCGCTCGTCATCATCATGGCATTCTCGATCCTGCTCTTGAGTATTACTGTAATAAGCATGATCATGAAAAAGTTCGGGGTTGATCTTGAGAAGATCAGGAGCGGCCGTGCTGAGGCCAGTGGCGCGCAGACAACCCGTGGCGGTATCATCTCAAGCGCCGTCTGGCTGGGTGTCGCCAACATGCGGAAGCGCAAGCTGAGAACTGCTCTTACAGGGACTACGATCGTCCTGATCACATTTGCGCTCCTGTGCTTCTCGTCTTCCACCTTCTACCAGAACAAGCGGCAGTTCACCCTGAAAGGCGTGGAAACACCGTCGGCAGGTGTTCTCATACGCCAGGCGCGCATGAACGAAATGGTCAACAATGCACTCCCGACCGTTGCCAATCTTTTAAACTGGCATACATCCGCCGGGGATCAGACCGCTACAAACGGAGTACGCCATGTGGCCCCGCGATACTGGTGGACCGATGCTCTTCACCAGAACTGGCGCGTACACGTCCGGCAACCCGATACTGGCAGACAGGTCTCGCTGAAAGCGGCACTCGGTCTGGATCCGGCCGAAGATCACCTCTCCAGGCCAGGACAATTCATGAAGCACTGGGAACGGTTTGCACAGGGAGGAGGCTGTTACCTCTCAGTCGCAGTTGCCGAAAAGCTCGGCATTAAGCCGGGAGAAAAGATTGTTGTCGCCGGCCAGGAATTTGAGGTCATCGACGCCTTCGACGGTCCGCGTGTCGGGAGCGAACTGAAGATGCTGGATGGTCAGTCACTACTGCCATTCGACTACACGGTTGAGATGGAACAAAGCGCAGAGACACGGACAGGTGAGAAGCTTGAGGCCGCACTGGCCAGCGGCGTGGGACTCGAACCGGAAAAGGAGACAGCCTATGTCGGCGGCGACGAGGTGATCATACTGCCGGCTGACTTTACCCGCAGAATCGGCGGCACGCTGCGGAGTATCGCGGTGGGCACTGATACCGGAGAAAACGCAGAAAAGACAGCGCTCTCTCTCATGAAGGTCCTTGCTTTCCCGATGTACTATGGCGAAGGCAACAAGGTCAAAGTAGTTGTCTCAACGCCGCTGATCCCTAAACCGCCGCGAAAGCTGCTCATTCCGATCCTGATCGCCGCCCTGATAATCTTCAACACAATGCTGAATTCAGTCACGGAGCGTAAGAGCGAGATCCACATCTATACAAGCCTCGGGCTGGCCCCCGGCCACGTGGGTATGCTTTTCCTGGCAGAAGCTGTCACCTACGGCCTGATGGGTTCCATTTTTGGATACATCGTAGGTCAGGGGTTTGCGACCGTCCTGAACCACCTTGGATTCATGGGCGGCATCACACTGAACTACTCGGGAACAAACGTGATCCTGACTATGACCCTCGTAATGCTGGTCGTAGTCATCTCCGCAATAGTCCCTGCAATCATGGCCGGTAAGCTGGCCACACCTAGCAAGGAAATGAGGTGGCACGTTCCCAAGCCTCAGGATGGCGTTATAGTTGACATGCTCCCGTTCACGGTGACCCAGCGCGCGGCTGCCGGGCTCGTCGCTTTCATTCACGAGTATATGGACGCTCATCGCGAGGGAAGCATCGGCCAGTTCACTGCCGACCATCTCAAGATCATTCCGCCAAGCGAGGGCTGCATCGCCGCACTCTCAGGCACCGTCTGGCTGGCCCCCTATGACCTTGGTGTGCGGCAGACTTTCGTGATCGAAGTGAAGCCGGAGGTCGAGGACATCTGCGGCATCAACATCGCCCTGACCCATGGGTCAGGTCAGATCAAGACATGGTGGCGGCTCAACCATACGTTCCTCGGTGACGTCCGCCGGCAGTTGCTGGGTTGGCGTAAGATCAAGCCTGAAGCAATTATGGAATACATCAAAAAAGCAGAGCGAGGCTCCTCATGATGCGCGAAGACCAGGAATTCAAGGAATTCCGCGACCTGATGAAAGCGCCCGACACGTTCGATGACGGCTTCAGCGCCAGTACCGTGCTGATGGGGCTGTTCGTCGGACTGATCATGGCGCCGGCATCGGTCTACATGGGCCTGGTGGCAGGGCTCGGCATGGGTAGCGCAGCGCAGTGGGTGACGGTACTGTTTTATGTGGAGATTGCGCGCCGGGCCTTCAAGACACTCAAGCGTCCTGAGATCTTTGTGCTGTTCTATATGTGCGGCGCAGCCATGGCGACAGGCGGCGAGGACTGGCTCTGGCGACAGTTCATTGTAAACAGTGAAGAGTTGCGCAAAATGGGTATGCTTCAGTATATCCCTTCCTGGTATGCACCGCCAGTCGACCCGAACGTGCCGGTAGTACGCAGCTTCTTCACGCGGGCATGGATGATACCCATAGCTATGGGCGCATTCATGATGCTTCTTCAGCGCGTCGACCACTTCGGCCTCGGCTATGTAATGTTCCGGCTCACGGCCGATGTTGAAGAACTCCCCTTCCCCATGGCTCCGGTGGGAGCAGCCGGCATGACTGCTTTGGCCGACGCATCGGATGATCGTGAGACCTGGCGATACCGGGTATTTGCCATGGGTGCCGCTCTCGGAATCGCATTCGGGTTCATATACCTTGCCATACCAAGCATCACCGGCGCAATGCTCGCCAAGCCAATTCGTATCATTCCAATTCCGTTTGTGGACCTTACAAGCTACACCCAGAACATACTCCCGGCCATGCCCGTGATGATATCATTCGACATAGGCAGCGTTATTGGAGGCATGGTGATGCCATTCTGGGCAATGGTGGGATCACTCTTCGGAATCATCTTCACATTTGTCGCGAATCCAACGCTGCAAGCCTTCGGCATACTGGACGGATGGGAACCAGGTCTTGGCGCAATAGATACCATTCGATCCAACCAGTTCGATTTCTATTTCAGCTTCGGCATCGGACTGATGTTCGCCGTGGCTATTATCGGATTCATGCACATGCGCAGTACCCTCAAGCAGAAGAAGAAGGAAATGAACGAGATGGGCCGCACAAAGATTAACTGGCGGAAACTTCTGGAACCGCCTGCGGGTCGCGGCGACATACCGATCTGGGCGGGCATTGCCATCTATATGGTATCGACCACAGCATATATTACCGCCGCGTACCTGCTGATCAATAAGTGCTCCGGTCCGCTGCTCGGCGATCCTTTCCCGCTGTGGATACTTCTAATATACGGCTTTATTTACACACCGATCATGTCCTACATCTCTGCGCGAATGGAAGGAATTGTAGGGCAGCAGGTCGGCATCCCGTATGTTAAGGAGGCCACATTTATTCTTTCCGGCTACAAAGGGGCTGCTATCTGGTTTTCACCAATCCCCATGCACAACTATGCGGGTCAGGTGGTGGGATTCAGGACAATGGAGCTAACCGGAACTAAATTCACCTCGTTGATCAAGGCCGAGATCCTGACCTATCAGCTTATGATCATAGGCACACTGGTTTTTGCCCAGTTTCTCTGGTCAATGGGCCCGGTTCCGAGCGAGTTGTATCCATATGCCAACGAGTTCTGGGAACTTGGTGCGTACAATCAGGGACTCGTCTATTCAGCAACCATGCCTGATGCGGGCACCAGTCCGTTCCGCGAATCGTTCCGGCCTGAGTACATCGGAGCCGGCTTTGGCCTCTCCCTGTCATTCTACGCCATCCTGGCCCGCTTCAATCTGCCCGTGTTTCTGGTTTATGGCCTTATTCAGGGATTGGGCCAGAACGTTCCGACCGCCATCATTCCGACGTTAATAGGTGCTTTCCTGGGCCGTTTCGGATGCCGGCGATGGTTCGGTGATAAGTGGCCACAGTACCGGATAGTCTTTGCCGCCGGCTTCGGCGCCGGCATGGGACTGATCACAATGCTAAGCCTCGGGTTTGTGTTCATGACCAAGAGAGCGAATGTCTTACCGATTTAGGAGAGTGTGCAGTGTTCAGGAAGGAGACATCGGGCGGCAACCGGTCGCTCATCGCCTGGGCTGGCTGGCAGATAAATGTGCCCGAGAGCTGGCGACCGCTGAAGATACAGGGGGATCCGGCAAAGGGCACAATGATGATCGGAGATGCGGAACAACCGATCATGCTGGTGCAATGGTGGCGCCCCAGGAGGTCGGTCTTTAAAGTCGAGAAGTGGTTTGAACAGCGGTTCAGGAAACTTGGTGCCGTACCGACGCAGGGTGCACCGGCACCGGAACGGTTTTCAAAGACCGCATGGGAACCGGAACTGGCCACACGGGAAGGTACAAGCAAAACAATCTGGAGCGGCTACTCGACGGAAGCCGGCCTGCTTGTGGAGGTTATTGTAACCAGCCTCACTGAGGAGCGGCTCAGGAAGTCGATCTTTAAGACTATTGTTCCTGGAATGGTGGTAACCGGTGAAGATGAGCCGTGCTGCTGGTCAATGTATAATGTGAAATTTATGTCACCGCCTGGATATGAGCTGAAAATGAAGCATCTGTACTCCGGTGATGTTGCATTGCAGTTCGTCAGAGGGCGTACGTCGACCTTGCTGATGCGGCAGGTCTATCCGGCAAAGCTGGCTACGTCTAGACGGAGCCTTGAGCGGTGGCTGGAAGCGTCACCGTTTACTGAACGCCGTACACTGCGGTCGCCCGTGAAAGAAACGTGGCACCGGAATGAGCCGCGCAAGCTGGAAGGCATCCGGCTAACCGGATGGAAGCGGCTGCCTGCTCCGCTTGGACGCTGTGCAGCACGTCACTGCCAGGCATTGGCGGTGATAGACAAAGAGATGGACCGGGTGCTGATTGCCGAGTTGCAGAGCCAGAAGGATACCGGCGGCAGAGAGGCTGACTGGGTAATCGAGAAGATGAATTGTGTATTGGAAAAGTCTCAATCTGAATGAAGAGCAAATTTTCAATAGACCGCGAGACAGCGATATCGTCCTGCCCCATCAGGCGGCCGGCTGTGAAAATGGAGGAGAAGAACGGCAAGCGATATGTGACCGTCGAGTTCGAACGTCCACGCTGGCAGCAGATCCTTGGATCAGACCGGCTCTGCAGGAGGACATTCGGTCTCGACGGGTACGGTCAGGAGGTATATGACGGGTGTGACTCGAACACATCCGTCAGGACAATTGTGGAACGATTTGCCGTGGCACATCATCTCAGTGTAGCCGAGGCGGAAATATCGGTTAGTGCTTTTTTGAAGACGCTCATATCGAAGGGAATCGTTGGGATGCCGATTTCAAAGGATGCTGTCGTGAAAGGAATGAAGAAATGAAGCCGGTCACTGCGACACCTCAGTCGGAGATCGAGTCACTGCCACTGCGCAAGGTCGTTCAGATCGCGTGGCGCGCTATCCGGGTCCGCATCTGGCGTTCACTGCTGGTCGTAAGCGGCATCATTCTGGCAATATCCTTTCTTACCTACATTCTCTGTTCGGACAGTCTGCTTCGCCACGTCGCAGATCGGGGTTCATCGCAGCTGGTCGAGCAATTGACCAAGGCCGGCGCACTTAATCAGGACAATGAAGCTAATCAGCGCGTGCAAACCTACTGGATGGTCGGGCTGGCACTACTGATCAGCTTCGTAGGTATTGTCAACGCCATGCTGATGAGCGTGACCGAGCGCTTCAGAGAGATCGGAACCATGAAGTGCCTCGGGGCATTGGACACCTTTGTGCTCAGACTGTTCCTGCTGGAGAGCGCTTTTGAAGGCACGCTTGGCACTGCAGTAGGGTTGTGCATTGGCCTGTTTTTAAGCTATGCGGAAGGATTATCGCTCTATGGCAACGACGTATGGAAACTCATGCCGCTGAGTGAACTAGGTGTCATAGTCGTTGGTTGTTACATCGCGGGAGTCATTCTGACCGTGGTAGGTGCCCTCTACCCTGCCTACGAGGCGGCAAAGATGACTCCGGTAATGGCGCTGAGGTCGGAAGTCTAGAAGAAGAGAAGTGTTCGGTGTTCAGGCTGAACACTCTGGCGCAGGTTGAGTGTTGAGAAGGAGAAGAACAAACTAATGGAACCGACTTCGCCACAGTTGCCCACCGCAGACTCTGACATCCTCGCTGCCTACGTAGTACGGGCAATTGGCGTGCAACGCACCTATGTAATGGGCGGACAGCCGGTTAATGCTC
>JBAXMA010000109.1:0-8554 GCA_037134535.1 bacterium | reverse complement strand
GTTCATAGCGAGTTCAATATTCTAAGGCGTGCGCACCGGGAACGGCACAGCCTTGATCCATGCCGAAGCCCCAGTGGCATTTACCGCCTGGATCCGGTAGTAGTACAGAAACCCACGCGATAAGGCCACCTGTACCCATCTCGTTGAGTTTGCAGTGAGAGTGTAAGTGGTCAAACCCTTTGTGAATCCTGTATCTGTGGCTCGTTGTACTTTAAAGGAGGTCTCGTTGTTGGATTTGTCAACCCATGTCAGGGTCACCTGGTCTGAACTGCCTGCGGATCTGATAGCTACTGCCACGAGATTTGCTGGCGCCAGCGGTATGCCTTGCACGAACACTTGTGCGGTATTCGAATATCCTGAGGACAGCACGCCTCTAACCGCTTTCACCCGATATATGTAGGTCCGTCCGGAAACTACGGTCAGATCAACGTATGACTTAGTCAAACTGATTCCGCTACTGGCCCCTGACGATGCGATCTGTACAAACGCTCCACCATTTGTCGCTCGCTCCACTACGAAACCGGTTTCGTTGCTGGCCCGGTCGCGCCAGGACAATACTACCGCAGAAAATGTGACAACGGGGAAGGATTGTACAACGGCAGTCAGACCTGTCGGTGAAGCTGGCAACGTGAACGGAGATTCTGCGAGCATAACGTTTGATGTGCTATTTCCGGAAGCATTGTAAGCAACAACTTTATATGCATAGGATGTATTAGCCAGGGTTGTAGAGTCGGTGAAGTTAATCTCGTTTGCGAGCGTTGTGCCAATGTTCACAAAAGTACCGGGCTGTCCCGTGTTGCCGATAACGGCTCGCATGACGCGATATCCTACCTCGTTCTTCGGCTTGCCCCAAGTGGGGCCGGCGTCTACATCGACAGGCGTACCGTCGCTCCAGGCCAGAAGCGTAGATGTCTCGTTGGTAGCGAGAGAGACGGCTGCAAGCTCAGGTGGATCGGGCAGTTGGGTTACCACTGCGAGCGTCATCGGGCGCATCATGTCCATTTCTTCGTGGCTGAGCATATGACAATGCCACATGTATTCCCAACCAAAAGGGACGATCTTGTTAATAATTGGTGCGATCGGATTCCCGAGGATATCAGTGTTATTGAAGCCTGCTTCTGTTCCAAGCACACTGTTGGCATCACCCCGTGCACCGATGGGCATCATAGGGTTAAGCGGGCGGAAGCTGTTGAGTACTCCAAATGGTAATGTCGGTACGATTGGACGCAAAGCAATGATGGTATCCTCGAGCGGACTGAACCGTATGGTTTCCTTCCACCCCAGCTCGTTCGCGTCAGGCGGAATAATGATGTTGTCCCATGTGACCCTATTGATCAACTGCACGTTGAATAAATGGAAGTGGAGTGGATGTGTATCCACGCCGTTATGAGTGACCTTCCAGATTTGTGTGCCGTCGTACGCAGAAGCTATTGGTGTCACGTTCAGGCTGCTTGGCAGACCTGTCGCAACAAGATTCTCGGTCGGCGGGTTCACGAACGGAAACAGGATTATGTTTTGTGTGTTAGGCGTGGCGCCCGGCGCCTCAAGGCCAAGATTTGCACTCATCCGGCCCCATTCGTCGAAACTGGCAGCATTCTGTTCGTCATGAAGGCCTTTGTTCTGGAAAGGTAAGGTTAATGTCCGCCCTGAGCCGTTGGGAGCCAGCAACGTATTGAAAGTCAGTGAAAAGTCGGCAATCCGCGCAAATCCATCCAGGGGGGGGAACGCACGGAATTTCATTGATGCGGGGGCGTCGATGTCGTAGTAGGCCGAGTTGTATGCAGCCTGCCCCACAATAATCGGATCCATCGATGACTCAAATACGCCGAGAGGTTTTCCGTTCGCGTCTACATGGTGCGCAAATGCGGCCTGCAGTGCGCCGAAGCCATCAGCCGTGGTGTTCGGCCGGTCGAATGCAGCGTCAGGGGTCGTGTTCGCGACTGTGACCTGCATAATCGTGCGGGTGTTAGGACCATATCCGGGCAAAGTTGTATGCGCGCCGACCGGAGACAGATCGGCGTTGCCGGTGTAGTAATCATAGACTGGGCCGCGTGCCGGAAAGGCTGCTGGCGCATCGTTGTAGAGGATGAGAGTCTTACCGCGGTACTGCGAGAAATCGACGATGACATCGGCCCTCTCCGCTGGTGCCACTAAGAGCGAATGCTTATCAACATTACCTACATCAAAACGTTGCGCATCAGTGATATAGGTGATCGGTTGGTTGGAGATGACCGCTGGCGCCGGCAGAAACCCGCCTTCGGTACCGATTTGGATCCAGTTCGGGCCAGCCGGACTCCAGGTCCTGTCCGGGGTAGGGGCGATAACCGGATCGGTCAGAGCGGCCTCCACTTCAGCAGGATTCAACGCTACCTCGCTCCGTGTTCCCGTTCTCGGATCTGCAACATACCACTGGAGGTTCCATATGCGGTCATTTGCCGCGTTCAAGATTTTCAGCCGGTATGCTTTCGGGTTCACAGTGAGTTTCGGGTAGGCTGTACCATTCACGATGGGAGTGTCATGAAAAGCTTCCATGCCTACAGAAATGTTCGGAGTGGACGGAATTAGCGGTGGCTCGTAGTATTGAATGGATGGGTCGCCTGGATCGATGTTAGGGTCATAATATGGATTAGCGATAGGCGGATACTTTGCATCCTTCGCGGGTGGCCAGAACCATGGACCGTACATCCATCGTCCGAATGGATTCGCGCCAGTGTCGGATCCAGGGTTCTGTGCCGGCATATAGACATGAGGCAACCACAGACTACCTACGTCGCCCCAGCGGCTGGCATCCCAAGTCGGATCTGTCGTGGCGATGTTAGGCGGTACAAATGTTTTATCCTGAATAATCAGAGGGATTGTCTGAGCTGCCCCCGGTATAATCCCGTCGGCAACCAGTTTCTTCTCTGTGTCGTCGGTGACCAGATATGGCCCAGCCTCGCCGGCGTAGACGTTCAGGCGTGTAATGCCCCATGCGTGGTCGTGATACCACATAAGCCGCGCACCTTGCTGATTGGTGTAGAAGAACGTCTGAGCACCATCGCCGGGGTCGGGCATGTCAGGAACATTACAAACGCTGACCCCCCTGGGGTAAGCCGTCGGTTCGCCGGCCGGCGTGATCCACTGATGTGCAGTTCCGTCACTAATCCATGGAGTGATGCCGCCATGGAGGTGTAAGGTGGCGCGGTTCTCAGAGAAACAGCATTCGTCCTTGGGCGTATCTCCAGCTATCGGATTCCGCACTCTGTCGGTTACAACGCCTTCATCTGGAGCCATGTCCATGGGTACGCCGTTTTTGTCTAGCATCATCATATCGGGACCAGCGCCAGAACCCATTATAGTCGTGTCCACCGGGAGGAAAAGATTGCCCCCGATGCCCTTGGGTAGCAGGTTGCGGAACAAGATTCGCACAGGTCTGTTTTTGGTGGCGAGGATGCACGGGCCGAAGTAGTGCGGACGATCAACACCGAGGTGTCCAGAAATGGGGGCGTCTGCAACTGCAGGATCAAAGTTTGCATTGCTTAAGGCGACAAGATTCCCCGGAACCATTTTTGTTGCCAGTTGAACGTAGCCACGAAGAAGTGTAGGCGGGAGACTTGAATGCATCTTTTCACGGTACTGGACAACTGCTATTTCGTAGTAATCAGAGCCCGGATATGTGGTCGTGTCCGGCACTGCCACAGGTATATACTGACCAAGATTATTAGCATGGCCAACCGGGTCTTCGAGTGTCGGACCAAATTGAGGAAGTGTGTCAACAAACTTCCTGATGCCGGGAGTGAGATAGCCTGAACCTCCATTCACAACTTCGATGCTTGTGATTGCACCAAGGACCGCAACAGAGGCTGTAGCACTGGCGTCTTTGTCTGGCTCTCCTATCGTATCTGCGATCATCACTGTGGGAGCGGAGTCATAGCCCGCGCCGCCACTGGTTACATCGATCCTGTTAATGCCGAGCGTTGACACGGCCGTCGCCGCTGTAGTTAGCAACGTTAATCCGTCGAGTATTTCTACGATCGGAGCTGATGTGTAGCCCGAACCAGGATCGACCACATCGATCCCGACAACGAATTTGCCAGTGGGGTCCAACGTTGCATAGCCTGTCGCTAGAGTGCCATCAGCGAGATCAGGTTTGGAGAATCTGACAATTGGTTCGGTTGAGTAACCGGATCCACCGCTTGTCAAAAAAAGGCAATCAACACCGCCGGAAGCCATGGCCGTCGCCTCGGATCCCGGCGTTGGATTGCCGCCGATGAGATAAACTTCGGGCTTGGAAAATCCGAACCCGGGCTCGTCTACAGCAATGCTGGTAAGAACGCCCAAAGCAAGCGTTGCGGTAGCCGTGGCATTGCTTGGTGTCGCAATCGCGCTGGTGACAGAGATCGTTGGCGGGACGAGATAGCCGCTGCCCGGCTTCGTGACAGTCACTTTTGTTATGGCGCCTGTCAGGGGATTGACTGTGGCGGTTGCCTCGGCACCGGTTCCGGGATCATCACCATCAGGCGTGATAGTGACGATCGCATCGGCGAGAACCTGCGGGCTGTTGGCCCAGTTCGAATACGGACCGAAGTAATGAGGAACTTTCGTCTCATCTGTAGAACTAGTGGGCACGCCGGCGCGACTTGTCGTCACACTGTATATCATGACCAAGGTAAGTATTCGGCGCAATCTCAGATGCATATATGTACCCCTATAACGTCTTTAGTGAGTGCCCTGTCTTAATGAAGCCGGGCATGATGACGTGTCGTAAAGAAATCACCATCGGGGAAACATGAATATTATTGTGCTAAATACCTTAGCTGACATGTTGCATTACCGGCACACCTGTTTCCCCCACACATCCGGACCGAGGCGCCGAATACATTTCTCAGTGTTGATTGAATTCCAGCAGGGGCAGGGCGGTTTCCCAGGTCTTCAGAAGTTTGAGATCAGCTGTGAACTGTGCATGGTTCATACGGAGGGAGTCGGCGGCTTTACCCTTGCCGGCTAGCATTTCCAGCTCCATTGCGGCCCGGCGTTTTTCGTATTCGGTGCTGATGATCTTGAGGATGAGGTGCTTGACCGCAGTCTCCCGCGGGAATTCGGCGCTAATGGTTTTCACAGGAGCCATTTGCAGTTCTGCAGCAAGTTGAGACAGGGTCCCATCAGCATCATCTCTTTCAAGAATCACCGACATTACGTTCTGTCCGGTATTTGCGGCCTCGACGGCAGCGCGCAACACGGCGACGCAATGTGGATGCGTGACCATGTCCAGTGGCAGGTATTTCCCTACCAGACCAGCGAGCGCTGGCTCAGCAATGATATGCTCGGCAAGCTGTAGTTCCTCGCGAGGCCATGTCTTCGGTGGCGGCGGCTTTGGCGCTGGGGGAGCGGCCGCAGGTAATGCCGCTGGCTTTCGGAGGAGATGCTGGAGCTCCTGCTCCAGTGCGGCCTGAGGTAGACCGAGGAGGCCCGCTGCCTCCTTGATCAAGGCGGCTCGCTGGACTGCATTTGGCGTCTCAATTATTGTCTGCAGTATTGCCCGCGCCGCTCGCATCAGACCCACTTCTGAACGGATGTCTTCCCGTGACTCCATCACTCGTACCTGGAATTCGATGGCAGATAGCGAGGCGTCCAGCAGTGCCTGAAATGCGACTGCGCCTTTTGTCCGGATGAAAGAGTCTGGATCGTCGCCTGCCGGTATTCTTACGATTCTGGATGCCAGTCCGGCTTGCATGAACATCTTTGATGCCTTGATGGCGGCATCCTGTCCGGCCTTGTCTGGATCGAATACGAGTAACACTGACTCAACAACTCTCTTTATGATGCGTGCATGTTGCTCTGTGAACGCTGTTCCTTGCGCGGCCACGGCGTTCTTGAAGCCGCCAACGTGGCACCGGAGCACGTCTATCTGGCCTTCGCAGATTATTGCAACGCGCTTATTGACCAGCTCGTGTCGCGCCCGGTGGAGAGCGTAAAGTACCTGGCTCTTGTGAAAGAGCACAGTGTCCGGTGTATTTACATATTTGGCGGCTTCGCTGCTGCCGTTGATTATCCTGCCGCTAAAGCCGATGACCCTGTTTTGTGAGTCGTGGATGGGGAACATCAGTCTTCCGCGGAACCGGTCATAGTACTTGTTGTTTGCGCCAGGTTTGGTGGATTGAGTTATCAGTCCGACGGCTTCGAGTTGAGCGGCGGAGTGTTTGTTCTTCTGGCCCCAGAGAAGTATCTCCTCCCATTTGTCGGGTGCATAGCCGATTTGAAATTCCTTTGCAAATTCGTCAGGAATGTCGCGCGTTTTCAGGTAGGCCCGGCCGGCTTCACAGTCGGGATCATTATAAAGTTTGTCCTGATAGAATCGGGTGGCCTGGTCCATCAGTGAGTAAAGTGCAGCCTTGTCATTCTCGTCCTTGTCCCCGCCGCTTTCGTATTCAATTGTGATTCCAGCGCGTGTCGCCAGGAGCCGTGCCGCACCAACGAAATCGACACCCTCATATAGCATTACGAATCTGAACACATCCCCGCCTGAGCCGCAACCAAAGCAATGAAAGATCTGCCGCTCCTGGTTAACCTGAAAGGAGGGGGTCTTCTCTTTATGGAAGGGGCAGAGCGTCTTGTAGGCTGCGCCGCTCCGGTTGAGCTGGATATAGGATCCAACGACATCAACCACATTGCTCCGGGCACGGATTTCTTCTATTGTGCGCTTTGAGATTATTCCAGCCATATATATTATCTGAATTCCGGCTGTCTGATGCCGAGAAGAGTACGTGAGCTATCTGGTCGCACCAGTCTTGCGGGTAGTACGAGCCGGCGTCTTTGTCGTTGATTTAGTCGTCGATTTAGTCGTCGTATTGGCTGACGATCTGGTCGCGGATGTATTGGCAGGCAGTTTGTCCGTGGTCGTATTGACTGACGTTCTGATCAGAGATGGAGGAGTCAGCTCATCGATCTTCTTCAAGATTGCCCTGGCTCTTGTTGACCTGATTTTGTCCCCGGAGATGGCGAGGTAACGCTTGAAAAGAGGCGCGGCCTCAGCAGCATCCAGTTTTCTGTAGTAATTGAGCCAGGCAAGATTATAGAGAGCAGGCGGATAGTTTGTATCGATCCTGATTGCCTCTTTGAGATACGACTGGGCTGAGGAGAGGTTATTTGTGCCCATGCGCACGAGTGCCAGTGCTGTCCATGCCCTGGTGTTCTTTGGAGATGCTCGCAGGGATCTTGCCAGAGCTGCCTCGGCTTGAGGCCATCGCTTTCGCTGCGTTTCCACATAGCCCAGGTATTCAGAAGGTCTGGCATCACCCGGCAGCAGGCGTTGCGCTGTCTCAAAGCACTCGGCAGCCTTGTCGATCTGGCCCATTTTCCAGTACGCAAGGCCCAGCCATTGAATAAGGTCAGCATCTTCAGGAGACTTCCGGACTTCTGCATTGAGGATCGGAACGGCCTGATCGTATCGGCCTGCAGCTATAGCGATCTCGCACTGATCAAGAGCGTTGCCTGACCCGCTCCGGCTGCAGGCTGGAAATGATAAACATGCAACGGCCAAAACCGCTAGCCGGCCCGATGCAACGATTGTTTGAAGCATATCACGCCATCTGAACATTCTGAGCTCCCAGTTCTAACTACCCGCAACACTCAGCCTTGACGTATATAGATGATTGAAGCGTGAGTCAAGATCGGCGACAAAAGATGCCATTGACAGGATCTGATTGTCTGCAGCACAATCAGCACAACGTTTATTTTCAGTTAGGAAGCAGGGACAGATGCGCGCATGGATGACTTTCAAGACAAACTGAAGACCAGTGATACTGATGGGGCGCTGGTTGTTGCGCGCGCAATGGTACAGGCGTGCGTGCAGGACGAATTGCTCGTCGCTGACCTGGCAGAGATGGCCCGCTACGCGCAATTGCTTGCCGGAAGACTGCGGTTGCCTGTCGTTGAATCGCACAAGATTGTTCTTGCTGCCTGGTTGAGAGGGTTGGCTGCCACCCCGGAGGTGTTTGATATCTGGAAGAAGCAGTACGAACTCGAGACAATTCTTGATCCATTCGGTGACGTGCCAGATGATGGCGTGCAGTCTGTGGGGCGGGAGATACTTGATCTTCTCTCCGTATATCAGCAACTCAGGCGGGAGAATCCCCAGTCAGCTCAGGTGGAGGTGATGCGACGTGAATTGCGGACGATATGGGCCGTAAACTCCAGGCGCCAGACAATTCTTGCGAAGTTTATGCTAGTACTAAACGACGAATCATTTCTCAAGAGTCTGGAAGTACCTGTTGCCAAGATTCTGCTCGTTGACCCCGGTGAAATCGTCTCATCTATGCTGTCCATGCCGTTGAAGACCAAGGGTTATCAGGTTCGAGTTGTTTGCAATGTGCAGGAGGCCATCGTCGCATTGTCGGTGCAGATTCCGGATATTGTGATTGTGGAAATGGACATGCCGCTGGAAAACGGACTTGTGCTCTGCGCGAATATCAAAACAGACCCGAAGTTGCTTCATCTTCCAGTCATTATGCTCACGTCAAGCAAGAGCCAGCGAGTCTACCGCGAGGCTATGAAAGCCGGTGCGGAGGATGTTCTG